>JBOFFH010000066.1:0-17354 GCA_051648485.1 Fusobacteriaceae bacterium | reverse complement strand
GTCTAAAACATTTGATAGCTTGGTGAAAATAGCTATGGGGGTACACCTGGTCACATTTCGAACCCAGAAGTTAAGCCCATAAACGCTGAAGGTACTTGGTGGGAAGCTGCCCGGGAGAATAGGAATTCGCCAAGTTTTTTTTATTTTAAAAATAGTTTAAAAAATAAAATAAAGATATCTTTGAGAACTGAGATTTTTCTTTGTTCTTTTTTAATTTTAAAGGTAAAAATATAAAATAGTGAGTAAAATTTAATTTTAATGTTGACATTTTTAAAAAAAGATGATATCATTAAAAATGTCTTAAGAAGTATATCAATTTAAAACTCTCTTATTACCATAGAAATTTTTGTATGGGAGGATCTGTTAAAGATACCGTTAGAGCAAGTGGAGGTGTAAGAGTTGAGAGTAAATATCCAATTAGAATGTACAGAGTGTAAAAGAAGAAATTACAGTACGTCAAAAAACAAAAAAAACACTACTGAGAGATTAGAAGTGAAAAAGTTTTGTAAGTGGGACAAGCACGTTACTGTGCACAAAGAAACTAAAAAGTAATTTTTAAGTAAAAACAAAAGAGTTTACAACATGCAGGTCAATGGCTCAATGGTAGAGCATCGGTCTCCAAAACCGAGGGTTGGGGGTTCGAGTCCCTCTTGACCTGCCATTTTTTTATTAAAAAAATAAAAAATAAATTATAAGGTGGTTTTGCAATGAATCTTTTAAAAGGAATAAAAATGGAGTATTCCAAGGTTCAATGGCCTAAAAAAGCTGAAATTAAGCATGCTACACTATGGGTAGTTATTATGAGTAGTGTGTTAAGTTTATACTTGGGAGTTTTTGATATAATTGCTTCAAGACTATTAAAATTACTCACGTCTATAATCGGAGGGTAATCATGGAAAATAAAAACGAAAATAAAATTGAAAAAAAAATTGAAAAAAAATGGTTTATGATTCATACATATTCAGGTTATGAGAAAAAAGTTAAAACTGACTTAGATCAAAAAATAGATGCTTTAGGTATGAGAGAGATAGTAATAAAAATTCTTGTTCCAGAAGAAGAAACAATTGAAACTGTTAGAGGTAAGAAAAAGATTGTAGCAAGAAAATTATTTCCAGGATATGTTATGCTAGAGATGATTGCAACAAGAGAAGAAACTGATACAGGAATAAATTATAAAGTTGATTCTGATGCTTGGTATGTTGTTAGAAATACTAATGGTGTAACAGGATTTGTAGGAGTAGGTTCAGATCCAATTCCTATGGAAGATTATGAAATCGAAAATATATTCAAAGCTATTGGATATGAAGAAGATAAACCAGCAAGAGAAATTATAAAAGTAGACTTTGAAAACGGAGATTACGTAAAAGTAATTGACGGTGGTTTTGAAGGCCAAGAAGGAAAAGTTTACGAAATAGATTATGAGCACAAGAAACTTAAAGTTATGGTTGAAGTCTTCGGTAGAATGACATCTTTAGAGCTTGAGTTTTCAAGTGTAGAAAAAGCACTGTAAAAAAACAGCGCATAAATCGCGGAGGTGTAAAATAAAAAATGGCAAAAGAAGTAGTTAAAATTATAAAGTTACAATTACCTGCAGGAAAAGCTAATCCAGCTCCTCCAGTAGGACCAGCATTAGGACAACACGGAGTTAACATAATGGAATTCTGTAAAGGATTTAATGCAAAAACTCAAGATAAAATGGGATGGATAATACCAGTTGAGATTTCAGTTTACAATGACAGAAGTTTCACATTCGTATTAAAAACTCCACCAGCTTCAGATTTAATCAAAAAAGCAGCTGGAATTAAATCAGGAGCAAAAAACTCATTAAAAGAAACTGTTGGTTCAATCAACAAAGCTAAATTACAAGAATTAGCTGAAACAAAAATGTCAGACCTAAATGCAGGATCAATAGAAGCTGCTATGAACATATTAGCAGGTTCAGCAAGATCAATGGGTGTAAAAATAGAAGACTAATTAAAAAAAAGCTAAGATGCTTTTAATTTAGTGGTAGGATGAATTCCGGTGACCACATAGAGGAGGAAATCAATCAATGGCAAACAAAAGAGGTAAAAAATACCTAGCAATAGCTAAACTAGTTGAAACTGGTAAGTTATATGATGTTAAAGAGGGATTAGACCTTGTTGCAAAAACAAGAACAGCTAATTTCGTTGAAACAGTTGAAGTAGCATTAAGATTAGGAGTAGATCCTAGACATGCTGACCAACAAGTTAGAGGTACAGTAGTACTTCCTCACGGAACAGGTAAAACAATAAAAGTATTAGCAATAACTTCTGGAGCTAATATAGAGAAAGCTTTAGCAGCAGGAGCAGATTATGCAGGTGCTGAAGAATATATCGAAAAAATCCAACAAGGATGGTTCGATTTTGATTTAGTAATAGCTACTCCTGACATGATGCCTAAATTAGGAAGATTGGGAAAAGTTTTAGGAACTAAAGGATTAATGCCAAATCCAAAATCAGGAACAGTTGCTACTGATATAGCTGGTGCAGTTTCTGAGTTCAAAAAAGGAAAATTAGCATTTAGAGTTGATAAATTAGGATCTATACATGTACCAATTGGTAAAGTAGATTTTGATATAGAAAAATTAAATGAAAATTTCAAAGCTTTCTTAGGACAAATCATAAGATTAAAGCCATCTGCTTCTAAAGGTCAATACTTAAGAACAGTTGCAGTTTCATTAACAATGGGACCAGGTGTAAAAATGGATCCAGTTCTAGTTACAAAAACAGTTGAGTCAAAGTAATTAGAAAATAGTAAAGTTGGATAATTAAATTAAATATAGATCCAAACCAAAGACCGTAGGTGGCCTAGCCATAAATCCTACCGAGGTTGGAGTAGAGATGTTCGCTAACCTCAGAGTCAAGAACATGTAATACCTCCGTTCCTCTTTGGATACGGAGGTAATTTTTAGAAAAAGAGGAGGTGAATCAATATGGCAACTCAAGTTAAAAAAGAACTTGTAGCAGAATTGGTTGAAAAAATTTCAAAAGCCCAGTCAATAGTATTAGTTGATTATCAAGGATTAACAGTTAATGAAGAAACTTCATTAAGAAAATCACTAAGAGAAAATGGTGCTGAGTATTTAGTTGCTAAAAACAGATTAGTTAAAATAGCTCTTCAAGAAGCTGGAATAACTGATTCTTTCGAAGATTTATTGGAAGGAAATACTGCTTTTGCGTTTGGATATGCTGATCCAGTAACTCCTGCTAAAGTAATATTTGATTTAGCAAAAGCTAAAACTAAACAAAATATATTCAAAATCAAAGGTGGAGTTCTAACTGGAAAGAGAGTAGAAGCTTCTGGAATAGAAGACTTAGCTAAACTTCCATCAAGAGATCAACTTCTATCTATGGTACTTAACTCAATGCTTGGACCAATCAGAAAGCTTGCTTACGCAGCAGTAGCTATCTCTGACAAGAAAGAAGGTTCAGCAGAGTAATTTATTTTTGAAAGATTAAAACTAATGAAAATTATAATTGAAAATTTAAGGAGGAAAAATTATGTCATTTGATAGAGCAAAATTTATAGCTGAATTAGAAGCTATGACTGTATTAGAGTTAAAAGAATTAGTAACTGCATTAGAGGAGCACTTCGGTGTAACTGCAGCAGCACCAGTAGCAGCAGCAGCATCAGCAGCGGAAGCTGTTGAAGAGCAAACAGCTTTCAACGTAACTCTTAAGAGTGCTGGAGCAAGTAAAATAAGCGTAATCAAAGAAGTTAGAGCTATAACTGGATTAGGTTTAAAAGAAGCGAAAGAGCTAGTTGATAACGGTGGAAACATTAAAGAGGGAGTTTCTAAAGAAGAAGCTGAAGAAGTTAAAGCTAAATTAGTAGCAGTTGGAGCAGAAATCGAAGTTAAGTAATTAACTGACTATAATTAAAATAAATAGGCACTCTAAACGGAGTGCCTTTTTACTCGTTATTGCAAAAATATAGATATTATGGTATAATACAAGATACTGAGAAGAAGGTTGTCCTATCAATTTATTAATTTATTTTTTTAGATTATTAATAAATTTTTTGGGATATTTTTGTATTGTGTTAATGGTTAATCTTTTGAAAATAAAGATTAATTAAAAACAAGTTATTTAACTATACGAAATAGTTAAAAATAAAATTTATTTTTAAAGGGTTAAGCATTGACTTTTAAAAGAAATAATAAGGAGTGTGAATTGATGGGGAAACTCGTTGAAAGATTAAATTTCGGAAGAATTAAAGAAAGAGGAGAAATGCCACATTTTCTTGAATTCCAACTGGACTCCTATGAAGACTTTTTACAGACAAAAGAAGCTCCTAATAATAGAAAGCACAAAGGACTTGAGTCTGCATTTAGAGAAGTTTTTCCAATTGAGTCTTCAAATGGAGATATAAAATTAGAATATATCTCATATGAGTTACATGAATCGGAACCACCTCTAAATGATGAATTAGAGTGTAAAAAAAGAGGAAAAACATACTCAGCATCACTTAAGGTAAGATTGCAATTAACAAACAAAAAAAATGGAAATGAAATTCAAGAAACTTTAGTTTACTTTGGAGAAGTTCCAACTATGACAGAAAGAGGAACATTTATAATAAATGGAGCTGAAAGAGTTGTAGTATCTCAATTACATAGATCTCCAGGTGTTTCTTTTAATAAAGAAGTAAATATCCAAACAGGAAAAGATCTTTTTTCTGGAAAAATAATTCCTTACAAAGGAACATGGTTAGAATTCGAAACAGATAAAAACGATTTTTTAAGTGTTAAAATAGATAGAAAAAAGAAAGTCTTAGCAACAGTATTTTTAAAAGCAATAGATTTTTTCAACAATAATGATGAAGTTAGAGATTTTTTCTTAGAAACAAAGGAGTTAGATTTAGCTTCATATTATTCAAATCCTAAATATCGTATAAAAGAAGATATTCTTGAAAAGTTCTGTACAGAATTTGAAGGAAGTTTTTTAAAGGAAGATTTATATGATTTAGAGACTGGAGAAATTATAGGAGCTTGTGGAGATGTAATTTCTAAGGCTATGATAGAATTAATTATAGAAAATAAAATTGAAAAAATATTATGTTGGAAAGTGAATCCAGAGGATACACTTTTAGCTAATACAATTTTACATGACGGAACTAAATCTAATGATGAAGCTGTTACAGAAGTATTTAAAAAATTAAGACCTGGAGATTTAGTAACAATAGATTCTGCAAGATCATTAATTAAACAAATGTTCTTTAATCCTCAAAGATATGATTTAGAGCCTGTTGGAAGATATAAAATGAATAAAAGATTAAAATTAGAACTTCCAGAAGAACAGATACTTTTAACTAGAGAAGATATAATTGCTACTATGAAATATGTGATAGGATTAAATGCTGGAAACGGACATACTGACGATATAGATAATCTATCAAATAGACGTGTAAGAGGAGTTGGAGAACTTCTTCTTATGCAAATAAGAGCAGGACTATCAAAAATGTCAAAAATGGTAAAAGAAAAAATGACTGTTCAAGATTCTGAAAATATGACATCTCAGTCACTTTTAAATACTAGACCATTAAATGCTCTTATATTAGATTTCTTTGGTTCTGGTCAATTGTCTCAGTTCATGGATCAATCTAATCCACTAGCTGAATTAACTCATAAACGTAGAATATCTGCACTTGGACCTGGAGGATTATCTAGAGAAAGAGCAGGATTCGAGGTTAGAGACGTCCATGATTCGCATTATGGTAGAATTTGTCCAATAGAAACACCAGAAGGACCAAATATCGGACTTATAGGATCATTAGCAACTTATGCAAAAGTTAATAAATATGGATTTATTGAAACACCTTATGTAAAAATTAATGATGGAATAGCTGATTTTAATGATATAAAATACCTAGCAGCAGATGAAGAAGAAGGTTTATTCATAGCTCAAGCAGATACTAAAATATCTGAAAATGGAACTATATTAGAAGAAGCAGTATGTAGATTTGGTAATGAAATTGTAAGTGTTAATGGAGAAAAAGTAGATTTCCTAGATGTTTCTCCTAAACAAGTAGTTTCAGTATCTGCAGGACTTATTCCTTTTCTTGAACATGATGATGCCAATAGAGCTCTAATGGGATCTAACATGCAAAGACAGGCTGTACCTTTATTAAGAGCAGAAGCTCCTTATATAGGAACAGGACTTGAAAGAAAGGTAGCAGTAGACTCAGGAGCGGTTATAGTTTCTAGAGTTGACGGAGTAATATCTTATGTAGATGCCTCTAAAATAGTTATAGAGGGAGAAGATGGATCAGTTAATACTCATAAGTTATTGAATTATGAAAGATCTAACCAAGCTATGTGTCTACACCAAACTCCATTAGTTGTTCCAGGAGATAAGGTAAAAGTTGGAGATATTGTAGCCGATGGACCAGCTACAAAAGGTGGAGATTTAGCATTAGGACGTAACATCTTAATGGCATTTATGCCTTGGGAAGGATACAACTATGAGGATGCGATACTTATTTCTGATAGATTAAGAAAAGAAGATGTATTTACATCTCTTCACATAGAAGAATATGAAATTGAAGCAAGAGCTACAAAACTTGGTGATGAAGAAATCACAAGAGAAATTCCTAATGTTTCAGAAGAAGCTTTAAGAAACTTAGATTCAACTGGAGTTATAAAAGTTGGTTCTGAAGTTTTATCAGGAGATATATTAGTTGGAAAAACTGCTCCTAAAGGTGAAACAGAGCCTCCAGCAGAAGAAAAATTATTAAGAGCAATATTTGGTGAAAAAGCTCGTGACGTAAGAGATACTTCTTTAAAAATGCCACACGGATCTAAAGGAACTGTAGTAGAAATATTAGAGCTTTCTAAAGATAAAGGTGACGAACTTAAAGCTGGAGTAAATAAAGTAATAAGAGTTTTCGTTGCAGAAAAGAGAAAAATAACAGTTGGAGATAAAATGTCAGGACGTCATGGAAATAAAGGTGTCGTTTCAAGAGTATTACCAGCTGAAGATATGCCTTTCTTAGCAGATGGAACACATTTAGACGTTGTTATAAACCCTCTAGGAGTTCCTTCACGTATGAATATAGGACAGGTTTTAGAAGTTCATATGGGAATGGCTATGGGAAAACTTAACAATGGAACATGGATAAAAACTCCTGTTTTTGATGGTGCTTCAGAAGAACAGGTAAAAGATTACCTTGAAAAAACTGGATTCCCTAGAAAAGGAAAAGTAACTCTTTTTGATGGAAGAACAGGAGATAAATTTGATAATCCTGTAACAGTAGGTAGAATGTACATGCTAAAATTACACCATCTTGTTGAAGATAAGATGCATGCAAGAGCAATAGGACCATACTCATTAGTAACTCAGCAACCATTGGGAGGAAAAGCTCAATTTGGTGGACAGAGACTAGGAGAGATGGAAGTTTGGGCACTTGAAGCATATGGAGCTTCTGCTATTCTTCAAGAAATGTTAACTGTTAAATCAGATGATGTAGTAGGAAGAACAAAAACATATGAAGCAATCATAAAAGGTGAAGAAATGCCAGAACCAGATTTACCAGAGTCATTTAAAGTTCTTTTAAAAGAATTCCAAGCTTTATGTTTAGATGTAGAGCTTTTCGATTCAGAGAATAACTTAATAGATGTTAATGATGAATTCGGTAATGAAGAAACAATTACAGAGTTCTCTTTATCAGATTTTATAGAAGAAGATACTCAAGATTAATTAGTGAATTAGATAAAATACCATGATTTTTTTAATCATGGTATACATTATCTTAATGAAGGAGGTTTTGCATTTAATATGGGAATAAAAAACTTTGATAGAATAAGAATTAGATTAGCTTCACCAGAAAAAATAGAAGCATGGTCACATGGAGAGGTTACAAAACCAGAAACAATTAATTATAGAACTTTAAATCCAGAAATGTCAGGATTATTTTGCGAAAGAATATTTGGACCAACAAAGGATTGGGAATGTGCTTGTGGAAAATATAAAAGAATGAGATATAAAGGTGTAATCTGTGAAAAATGTGGTGTTGAAGTAACTCGTGCAAAAGTTAGAAGAGAAAGAATGGGACATATAAATTTAGCAGCTCCAGTTTCTCATATTTGGTATTCTAAAGGAACACCTAACAAAATGTCTTTAATAATAGGACTTTCACCTAAAGAGTTAGAATCTGTTCTGTATTTTGCAAGATACGTAGTTACTGAAGTTGGTGAGAGTGGACTAGAAATAGGTAAAATTCTTACAGAAAAAGAATATAAAAAATGTAAACAAGATTTTGGGAATAAATTTGAAGCTCTTATGGGTGCTGAAGCTATTTTAAAATTATTAGAGGCGATAAACTTACAACCTCTTAAAATAGAATTAGAAGCAGAACTTGAAATTGTAACATCAGCTCAAAAACGTAAAAAATTAGTAAAAAGATTGAAAATAGTAAGAGACTTTATTGCTTCAGAAAATAAACCTGCTTGGATGATAATGAAAAATGTTCCTATTATACCTGCTGATTTAAGACCAATGGTTCAATTGGATGGTGGAAGGTTTGCCACTTCTGATTTGAATGATTTATATAGAAGAGTAATAAATAGAAATAATAGACTTAAGAAGTTATTAGAAATAGGTGCACCTGAAATCGTTGTTAAAAATGAAAAAAGAATGCTTCAAGAGGCTGTAGATGCTCTTATTGATAATGGAAGAAGAGGAAAACCGGTAGTAGCACAAAACAATCGTGAACTAAAATCTCTTTCAGATATGTTGAAAGGAAAGCAAGGAAGATTCAGACAAAACTTACTAGGTAAGCGTGTGGATTATTCTGCAAGATCGGTAATCGTTGTAGGTCCTTCATTAAAAATGCATCAATGTGGAATTCCTAAAAAAATGGCTTTAGAATTATATAAGCCTTTTATTATGAGAGAACTTGTAAAAAGAGAATTAGCTTCAAATATAAAAACAGCCAAAAAATTAGTAGAAGAAGCAGATGATAAAGTATGGGATGTAATAGAGGATGTAATTCAAGATCATCCTGTATTATTAAACAGAGCTCCAACACTTCACAGACTTTCAATTCAAGCTTTTGAGCCTGTTCTGATAGAAGGTAAAGCTATAAGACTTCATCCATTAGTTTGTTCAGCTTTTAATGCTGACTTTGATGGAGATCAAATGGCAGTTCATTTAGTACTTTCTCCAGAAGCAATAGCAGAAGCAAAATTGTTAATGCTAGCTCCAAATAATTTAATTCACCCAGCATCAGGAGAACCAATAGCAGTACCATCTCAAGATATGGTTATGGGTAATTTCTATATGACTAAGGAAAAACCAGGAGCAAAAGGAGAAGGGAAACTATTCTCTAATATACCTCAAGTTCTAATGGCTTATGAAACAGGAGTTTTAGAGACTCATGCTTTAGTGAAAGTTAGAATATCTGGAGAAATGATTGAAACTACTCCAGGAAGAGTTCTTTTTAATGAGATGTTACCATCAGAAAATAGAAACTATGGAATTACTTTTGGAAAGAAAGAATTAAAGACCTTAATCAGTGATCTTTATGAGATGCATGGATTTACTATTACTTCTGAATTGATAAATGAAATCAAAGATTTTGGATATCATTATGCAACTTTTGCTGGAATTTCAGTAGGAATAGAAGATCTTGAAGTTCCAGAAGCAAAAAAAGGAATTCTAGCAGCAGCAGACATGAGAGTTTCAGAAATAGATCAAGAATATAGAGATGGAAAAATAATAAACGAAGAAAGATATAGAAAAACTATCGCTGTTTGGGCAGAAACAACAGAAGCAGTTACAAAAGCCATGATGGATGGACTAGATCAATTTAACCCAGTTTATATGATGGCAAACTCTGGAGCCAGAGGATCGATTGCACAGATGAGACAGCTAGCAGCAATGAGAGGAAATATGACGAATACCCAAGGTAGAATCATAGAAGTTCCAATCAAAGCAAACTTCCGTGAAGGACTAACAGTAATGGAGTTCTTTATGTCATCACACGGAGCTAGAAAAGGTCTAGCAGATACTGCACTTAGAACTGCCGATTCAGGATATTTAACAAGAAGACTAGTTGATATTTCTCATGAAGTTATAGTTAATTCTGAAGATTGTGGAACTGATCAAGGAATAGAAGTTGCTGAACTTGTTTCAGAAGGTTCTGTAATTGAAAAGTTAGAAGAAAGACTTAATGGAAGAGTTTTAGTTGAAGATTTAATAGATGAAGAAACTAAAGAAGTAATAGCACCAAGAAATACTTTAATAAGAAAAGAATTAATTGCTAAAATACAAGCAAAAGGAATTAGAAAAGTTAAAATAAGATCTCCTTTAACATGTGCACTTGAGAAAGGTGTTTGTCAAAAATGTTATGGAATGGATCTATCTAATCACAAAGAAATTCTTATCGGAGAAGCAGTTGGAGTTATTGCAGCTCAATCTATCGGAGAGCCAGGAACACAGCTTACAATGAGAACGTTCCATACTGGTGGAGTTGCTATGGCAACAGCAACAGCAAGTAACATAAAAGCTGAAAATAGAGGAAAAGTAGCATTTAAAGATGTTAAGATTCTTTTAAACGAAGGAACAAATGAAAGAATAGTAGTTAGTCAGTCGGCTAAATTACTTATAGGAAACTATGATTATGAAATTCCTTCAGGATCAATTCTAAAAATAGAAGAGAACCAAATGATAGAAATAGGCGAAATCTTAGTAACGTTTGATCCACATCATATTGCAATTATAGCTGATCAAGATGGTAAAATAGAATACCGTGAACTTCATATAAAAGAAAATTATGATGAAAAATATGACGTAACTGAATATATGGCTATAAAACCTGTGGAATCAGGAGATATTTCTCCTAGAGTACTTATCTATGATGAAGAAGGAAACAAAAAAGAAAGCTATACTATCCCATTTGGAGCATATTTAATGGTACAAGAGGGAGAAGAAGTTACAAAAGGTCAAACTATAGCTAAAATCATCAAAGAGGGAGAAGGTACTAAGGATATAACTGGAGGACTTCCAAGAATCCAGGAGCTATTTGAAGCACGTAATCCTAAAGGAAAAGCTATACTTACAGAGATAGATGGTAAGATTGAAATTACTAATAAAAAGAAAAAAGGAATGAGAATCTTAATTGTTAGATCAATAACTGATTCTAAAGACTTTAGAGAATATTTAATGCCAGCAGGAGAGCATTTAGTTGTAACTGATGGAATGCTAGTAAAAGCTGCAGACAAATTGACAGATGGACCTAGATCTCCATTTGACGTTTTGAACATTCAAGGACTTGTAGCTGCTGAGCAGTTCATACTTGAGTCTGTACAGCAAGTATATAGAGATCAAGGAGTTGGAGTTAACGATAAGCATATTGAGATAATCGTTAAGCAGATGTTTAAAAAAGTTAGAGTAGTAGATTCAGGAGCTTCTTTATTCTTAGAAGACGAAGTTGTAGAGAAAAGAATAATAGATCAAGAAAATATTGAACTAGCTAAAGCAGGAAAACCTGTAATTAAATATGATTATGTAATTCAAGGTATAACAAAAGCTGCTGTTAATACAGGAAGTTTTATTTCTGCAGCTTCATTCCAAGAAACAACAAAAGTTCTTTCAAATGCAGCAATTGAAGGTAAAGTTGACTATTTAGAAGGACTAAAAGAAAATGTAATAATTGGTAAGAGAATACCTGCAGGTACTGGTTTTTCTGCTTACAAAAATGTTGCAGCAAAATATATTGGTGAATAATTTTATAAAACCTTATCAAAAGAAAATAGAGGCTACTCTTTGAGTAAGCCTCCTATTTTTTAAGTATATAGAGGAGAAAAATGAAAAAAGGAAATTTATTTGTAGTTTCAGGTCCTAGTGGTGCTGGAAAATCAACAGTTTGCAAATTAGTTCGCAAGATACTAAGAATAAACTTAGCTGTTTCAGCAACAACAAGAGCTCCAAGAGCAGGAGAAAAAAACGGAGCAGAATATCATTTTTTAGCAAAAGAAGATTTTGAAAAAAAGATACAAGAAAATCAATTTCTAGAATATGCTAATGTTCACGGAAATTACTATGGAACTTTAAAATCTGAAGTTGAAAACAAATTGAATTCTGGTGAAAACGTTATTTTAGAAATAGATGTTCAAGGCGGAGTTCAAATAAGAGATATTTATCCAAAAGTTCATTTAATATTCTTTAGAAGTCCTAGTTTAGAAGAATTAGAGCAAAGGCTTCGTAATAGGGGAACAGAATCTGAAGAAACAATACAATTGAGATTGGCAAATGCTGTAAAAGAACTAGAAATAGGGGAAAAATATGATGAAACTGTAGTTAATCATAGAGTAGAACAGGCTTGTACTGACCTTATAAATATTATTGAAAAATATAGCAAATAAATCGTTTTAGGAGGAAGCTATGTCAAAAATAACTTTTGACCAATTGATAGAAAAAATACCTAATAAGTATGAATTAACAATAGTCGTAGGAATAAGATCACGTCAAATAGGTTCACATCATGTTGTTAACTCAAAGGCTGGATTAAAAGATTCAACAATTCAAAGATGTTTCAAAGAAATTATACAAGGAAAACTTATCCCTGGAGACCTTGAAGTAATGGAAGAAGAAGCAGCATTAAAGGCAGAATTAGAAATTGAAATATCTTAAGAAAACAAAAGCAGCATTAATAATATTAATGCTGCTCTTTCTTTTTTATAGTTGCTCTAAGGGAGGAGTTAAAAGATATGAAGAGGAAAGATTTTTATTTGGAACTTACATAAAAATTATAGTTTATGAAAAAACAGAAAAAATAGCAAAAGAAATTATGAATTCTGGTTTTAACGAGATAGAAAGAATAGATAAAAAATTTAATAGTAAAGATCCTAAAAGTATAATTAGTCAACTGAATAATTCAAGAGAAAGAAAAATAAAAATAGATGTTGAAACAAAATATCTTTTAGAGCAAGCTAAATATGCCTACGACTTGACAAAAGGAAAATTTGATATAACAATGTACCCTCTTCTAGAAGTTTGGGGTTTTATGGATGAAGAGTATAGAAAAACAATTCCAACAGAAAAAGAATTGAAAGAGGCAAAAAGATTAATTGATTTTAATAAAGTGAAAATAATGAATGGAAATTTAGAATTACTCGAACCAATAAAAGAAATAGATACTGGAGCTTTTTTAAAAGGATATGCAGTAGAAAAAGCAAAAGAAAAAATGGTGAGTAAAGGACTTAAAAGTGGATTTGTTTCTTCAATTTCAAGTATTGCTACAATTGGAACGAAACCAGATGGAACACCTTGGAGAGTAGGAGTTCAGGATCCAGAGAATTCAGAAAAAATATTGGGAATAATAGATTTGAATGGTGAATCTATGGGAGTTTCTGGAGACTATCAAACATATGTAGAAATAACAGGAAAAAGATATCATCATATCTTAGATAAAGATACTGGCTTTCCAGTTCAGGATAAAAAAATGGTTGTAGTAGTAAATAATAATGGTTTAATGGCTGATTTGCTTTCAACAGCTTTATTTTTAATGAAACCTAAAGAAATTTTAGAGTACGCAAATAAAGATAAAAATATAAAAATAATAATAGTTTTAAGTGATGACAGTTTATTCAAAACCGAAAACATAATATTGAATGACAAGTAGTTACAAAAAATAAAAAAAAGACATGCGTTTAAATAGCTGTCTTTTTTTATTGCAAATTACTTGCTTAAAATTTTGTTTAATCTATCACTTAATGTAGAAGCGTTAGCTTTAAGCATTTGCATAACCTCAACATCATTAGCTCCTTTTAAAGCTTTAAGTACTTTAGTACAAACCTTAACTTTAACTGGTAATCCGTTGATAGTTACTTTAGTAGATTGTAGATTTGGTTTCCAAACTCTTCCTGTTACTCTGTGCGAGTGAGAAATTTGGTTTCCAAAAGTCATTCCTTTTCCTGATATTTCACATCTTTTCATTATTAGCACCTCCTTTTTAAATGAAATTACAGATTATTCTACCATTAAAGGGAGAAAAAAGCAAGAATAAATTAAAAAACTGAAATTAAGTAGAATAATGAAGTTCTTCTTATTAATAATTTTTTATGTTATAATGTATTTAAAAATAGATGGGATAAAAAGTCCTAATTTTAAAGGAGAAAATAATGAATAAGCATAGTTATTCTGTATTGGAGTTTGATAAATTAAGAGAAGAATTAGCTGAGTATAGTGTAATTCCTAAAAACTATAATAAATTATTAGAAATAGAGCCTTACAAAGATTTTTCTCTTTTAATAAGAGATTTTGAAGCTATAAGAGATTTTATGGATTTAATAAAATTTGATGGTGGATTTGAATCTACAGGAATGATTGATATTTGTCAATTTGTAAAAAAAGTACAATTAATAGGCAATTATTTAGATACAGAAGAACTTTATTTTTTAAATATAAATTTAAGAGCTTTTAGAGTTTTTAAAACAAGATTAGAAGAATTAAATAAGTACAAAAATTTGTACTCAAGATTTGAAGAAATAATTGCTTTAAAACATATCGAAGAAATTATAAACAAAACTGTAGATAATGAAAAAAAAATAAAAGATGAAGCATCTTTAGAATTAAGAGATATAAGAGTTCATAAAAAAGTTTTAAATGCAAATATTAAACAAAAGTTTGATGATATATTCAATAATTCTGGATATTCAAATGCGATTCAAGATAAAATAATAACTGTTAGAGATGGAAGAAGTGTTATTCCTATAAAAGCCGATTTTAAGGGAGTTATAAAGGGAATAGAGCATGATAGATCTTCTAGTGGACAAACAGTTTTTATCGAACCACTCGCAATATTGTCTTTAAATAATAAAATGAGAGAATTGGAATTGAAAGAAAAAGATGAAATTAGAAAAATTTTACTTAGAATAGCTACTTTGATAAGAGAAAATGGAAAAAATATATCTAATATAGGAGAAGCCATTTTAGATATGGATATGCTGAACTCAAAATCAAGCTATGGGGTAGATAGAAAAGCTATAGTTCCCAATATAAATAATAGAGAGTATTTAAAGCTAGTAGATGCAAGACATCCTTTAATAAATCTTGAAAAAGTTGTTCCAATTTCTTTTGAAATAGGAAAAGATTATAATACGTTACTAATAACGGGTCCTAACACTGGTGGAAAAACAGTTGCATTAAAAACAGCAGGATTAATATCTTTAATGGGACTTTCAGGGATACCTGTTCCAGTTGGAGAGGACAGTACAATAGGAATGTTTAATGGTATTTATGCTGATATCGGAGATGAGCAAAGTATAGAGCAATCTCTTTCTTCATTTTCGGCTCACTTAAAAAATATTCAAGAAATACTAAATTGTGTTACAAAAAATAGTTTAGTTCTTTTAGATGAATTAGGTTCAGGAACCGATCCAGTAGAAGGAGCAGCTTTTGCTATGGCTGTTACAGATTATTTAAAAGATAAAAAGTGTAAATCGTTAATAACAACTCACTACAGTGATGTAAAAGCTTATGGGTACAACGATCCAATTATAGAGACTGCTTCAATGGAATTTAATGTAGAGACTTTATCCCCTACTTATAAACTTATAATTGGAATTCCAGGAGAAAGTAACGCTTTAACTATTGCAAAAAGATTAGGTGTTTCTGAAGAAATTATAGAAAAAGCAAAATCATATATAAGTGAAGAAAATAAAAAAGTAGAAAAAATGATTTTAAATATCAAAGAAAAATCAGAAGAATTAGATTCTATGAAAATAGAGATAGAAGAGTTGAAAAAAACAGCTGAACAGGAAAGAGAAGAATACAGAATAAAACTTTCAGAATTTGAAAAAGAAAAAAATGAAATTTTAAAATCTACTTATGATAAGGCTGAACAAATGTTAAAAGAGATGCAAGCAAAAGCAACAGGTTTAATTGAAAAAATTCAAAAAGAAGAAAATAAAAAAACTGATTTAAAAGATGTACAAAAAAGTTTAACTCAATTAAGAACTTCTTTAACTGAAAACAAGAAAAAAGTAATAATTAAAAAACCAAAAATAGAAATTAAATTGGCTTTTAAAGAGGGAGATAAAGTTTTTGTAAAAAGCTTAAATCAATTTGCAAGTATTTTAAAAATAAATATTTCAAAAGAAACAGCTATAGTTCAAGCTGGAATATTAAAAATGGAACTAGCTCTTTCAGACTTGAAAAAAACAGAAGAAGAAAAGAAAAAGAAATATACTCAAGCAGGTACTCATAAAACTACAGGAGTAAAATATCAAATTGATTTACGTGGAAAAATGGTAGAAGATGGAATTTTTGAATTAGAAAGTTACTTAGACCGTGCTGTAATGAGTGGTTATTTAGAAATAAATATAGTTCATGGAAAAGGAACAGGAGCACTTAGAGAAGGAATAATTAAGTATTTAAAATCTTCGAGATATGTAAAAGAGTACAGAGTAGCTGGACAAAACGAGGGAGGACTAGGATGCACAGTGGTAACTCTGAAATAGAGAACATAAGTGTTATAATAGCCGCAGCAGGCAGTGGAAAAAGGATGAATTTAGATAAAAAAAAGCAATTTTTAGAATTTAAAGAAAAACCTCTTTTTATGAGTTCGTTGATTGAAAGTGAAAAATGCTCTTTAGTTGGAGAAATAATCGTTGTTACTTCAGAAGAAGACATAGAATATGTAAATTGGTGTTGCCAAAAAGAAAAAATATCTAAATTGAAAGCTGTTGTAAAAGGTGGAAAAGAGAGGCAAGATTCTATTTTTAATGGACTCAAAGAAGTTACTAAAAATTTTGTAGCTATTCAAGATGGAGCAAGACCTTTTTTAAAACAGGAATATTTCATAGATGGGATAAAATTATTAAAGGAAAAAAATTTTTTAGCGGGAGTTGTAGTTGCTGTAAAACTTAAAGATACAGTTAAAGTTTTGAAAGATAATGGAGAGGTGGATTACACACCTAACAGAGATTTTTTAATATCAGTTCAAACACCTCAAATTTTTTATTCAACAATTTTAAAAAAAGCTTATGAGAATGCCAAAATTAAAAATATAATAGCAACTGATGATTCTTCTTTAGTTGAATCTTTAGGAGAAAAAATAGGTGTTATACCTGGAGATTATAAAAATATAAAAATAACAACGATAGAAGATTTATATTGTATAAAAAATTAATAAAAAAGCTGATAGGAGAGAGTTATGAAAACGTATTTAGCTCAAATGAATCCTTGTTTGGGAAACATAGAAAAAAATTTAATAAAAATGAGTGAAATAATAGAAAAAGCAATAATAGAAAAAGCTGAAATAGTAGTTTTTCCTGAATTGTCTTTGACAGGGTATCTTTTGGAAGATTTAGTAGGAGAAGTTTATATACAAAA
>JBOFFH010000065.1:0-3939 GCA_051648485.1 Fusobacteriaceae bacterium | reverse complement strand
AAGATTTTTAAAAGAAATTCTTTTTTGTGTAATGAGTTTCTAACTCCTTTTATTAAATCTAAACTTTTTTCAGTGTTTCCAATAAGTAAACCACCTTCTACAATTTTATCTTTAAATAAAAATTTTTTATAACTAGATTCACAATAGTCCATATCTTCTAAAGAATCACAACGACCATTCTCCATATGTACATTTCCAATAGAAATTAAAGAGGTGTTCATTCCTTGAAACAAAAGAGGTTGTATTTTTTCTTTAAAAACAACATTTGTACCAGCAGCATTTGCTCCTGCAACTTTTCCCTGTTCTACACCAGTATCCCAAAGACCTGCAACTTTTCCTTTATATTCAGCTACATCTCCACAAGCATAAACGTCTTTTATAGTAGTTTCCATTTGTTCATTTACTAAAATACCTCTGTTAGAAAATATATCTGTGTTTTGAAAGATTTCTTTGTTGGGGATTATTCCAGCACTGATAATAACTAAATCAGTTTCTAAAATTCTATCCCTATCTAAAAGAATTCTTTCGATTTTATCTTTTCCTAAGTACTCTAAAACTAAACTATTTTTATACAAATTAACTCCAGATTCTAATATTTTTTCTTCTAAAAACTCAGAACCTCTTTCATCTAGTTGCCTAGGTAAAATTCTTTGCATAATTTCAACAACAGAAACCTCTAAATTAAGTTCTTTAAGACCACAAGCTATTTCTAAACCTAAAACACCTCCACCGACAACCACCGCTTTCTTACAAGTTTTAGCAAAGCTTTTTATAGCTATAGCATCTAATTTTCCTCTCAAAAGAAAAATCCCTTCCAAATGATTATTTTTAATCATAGGAAAATTGCACCTAGCCCCAGAAGCGATAATAAGTTTATCAAAATGTTTGTTTTCTCCTTTAGAGGTTAAAACAGATTTATTTTTTAGATCAACACCCATAATCTCAGTATTATTTGAAAAGATAATATTGTTTTCTTTAAACCATGGTTCAGGTTTTATGTTCAGTTTAGTTTCAGCTATTTCTTTGTATAAATAATCTGATATTAGAGGTCTGTAATATGGATAAAAACTTTCTTTTTCTAAAATTTCAATCTCAATCTCTTTATTTAATTTTCTAGCACTTTCAGCAGCATAAACTCCGGCAGCTCCTCCACCTAAAATCAAAATTTTTTCCATAGCTTCTCCCTTAAAATGTATTTATATAAATATATTGAGAAAAGCTTTTAATTCCTTTAAAAAAATGTGGTATAATTTCACAAAAGATTTATTAAAGTTTGGGAGGCTTTGTGAAAAAAATAGAAATGAATTTAAAAAATGATAGTTATAAAATATTTTTAGGAGAAGATATCTTTAAAGAGATAAAGAGTTATCTTCCTAAGTATGAAAAAATATTGATTTTGACTAATGATAAAATTGGATCTATATATAAAGATTTTTTAATTAGTGGTTTAGAAAAAGAATCAGTTTTTTATTTTGAACTCAATGATGGAGAAGAAAATAAAAATTATTCCTCAATACAAAAAGTATATGATTTTATGGTTAAAAATAGTTTTTTTAGAAACTCTTTAATAGTTTCAGTAGGTGGGGGAGTAGTTTGTGATATGGGTGGATTTATAGCTTCTACATATATGAGAGGGATTGATTTTGTATCGGTTCCCACTTCTCTTTTAGCTATGGTGGATGCAAGTATTGGAGGAAAGGTCGCTATTAATCATGGTGAAAATAAGAATCTAATAGGATCATTTTACCAACCAAAAGCTGTCTTTATAGATATAAAATTTTTAAAAACTTTATCACCTAAAGAATTTGCTTCTGGAATGGGAGAAGTTATAAAACATTCTCTTATTTCTCCGGATAAAAAATATTTCAATTTTTTAAAAAGAGAAAAAGAAAATATTTTGAAAAAAAATAGCTCAGTTTTAGAAGAGATGATTTATCTTTCATGTATTGTAAAAAAAGAGATCGTAACTATGGACGAAAAAGAAACTGGAATAAGAGCCAACTTAAATTTAGGTCACACTTATGGTCATGCCTTGGAGTCTATTTTTAAATATAAGGGTATTAGTCATGGAGAAGCCGTAGCCAAAGGAATTATGTTTGAAATTTTTGCAGGTGGAACCCAGGATAAAAAACTTATTAAAGAGATAAAAGAGATTTTTAAAGATTTCAATTTAGACTCTGATCCTATAAGGATAGAGACATCAGTTTTATTGAATGCCTTGAAAAAAGATAAAAAGAATTCAGTTGATAAAATAAAAATAATATCGTTTAAAAATTTTGGTGAAGTTCTTGTTGAAACAATTTCAGAAGAAACTATAGAAAAATTGAATAGATTTTTTATGGCAGAAGTAAGAGCAATAATAGATATAGGGACTAATTCAGTAAGAATGTTTGTTTCGGTAATTGATACAAATGGTGAAGAAAATAAAATATTGAAATCACTATGTAAAGAAGTAGAAATAACATCATTGGGAGTAGGAGTGGATTGTAGTAAAAAACTTTCTGAAGAAGCTATGTGTAGAACTTTAAAAACTATTGAAAAGTTCTATAAAATAGCTAAAAGCTATGGTTCACTAGAAGTAAAAGCCATGGCTACTTCTGCAGTGAGAGATGCCCTAAATCGTGAAGAGTTTTTAAGTTCTGTAAGAGAAATAGGTGTAGAAGCTAATGTGATTTCAGGGGAGTTAGAAGCTCTTTTAAGCTTTAAAGCCATCAGTAATATGCTCAATGAAAAAGACATAGTTATTGTAGATATAGGAGGAGGAAGTACTGAAATAAGCTATGGTGAAAAATCAAATTTAGAGTTTAGTCACAGCTACAATGTGGGTGCTATAAGAGTGACAGAACTTTTCTTTAGAGAGGACGAGTACACCGAAGAATCAATAGAAATTGCTAAAAAATGGATAAGAGAAAATCTCTCAGAAATAGAAAAATTAAAAAATAAAAAGTTTAAGTTGTTAGGTGTTGCAGGAACTGTAACCACTTTAGTATCAGTATATGAAAAAATGAACAATTACAACGCCGAAAAGGTGCATGGATATATTTTAACTAAAAAACAAATAGAAAAAAGTTTAAAGTTATTTTTAAATATGGATTTAGAAAGAAGAAAAAAAATTCCAGGATTACAACCTAAAAGAGCACCATATGTAGTGGCAGGAACCATTATTATTTTAGAGATACTATCTCTTTTAGAAAGAAAAGAAATAACAGTATCTGAAACAGATAATTTAGAAGGAGCAGCTATGCTTTTGGGGAGAATAAGTTATGAAGAGCTATAAATATGTTGTAAAAGGAAGAGTTCAAGGAGTAGGTTACAGATATTTTGTGAATTATACTGCAGAAAAACTAGGAATAAAAGGTACAGTTAAAAATCTTGAAAATGGAGATGTGGAGGTTTTAGCTCAAGGAGACGAGCTGATGATCAAAGATTTTGAAAGTTATTTAAAGATAGGTCCAAAATTTTCAAAGGTATCAAAAATAGAAAAAAACGAGTTTGAGAAAAATGAATTTTCAGACTTTGTGACTATATATTAGACTAGAAAAGAAGAATATGTTAAAATTGAATAACAAGCTTTTTAATAGCTTATTTTAGAATAAGGAGGGTCAAAAATTGAAGAAAATATTAGATAGATGCTCAATCGGTGGTTGAGCCAATAAAATAGGACCGGAGGTTCTTTCGAAAATTATATCTGACCTTCCAAGAGTGGAAGATAAAAACCTAATTGTAGGTTATGAAAAATCAGATGATGCAGCAGTATATAAATTGACAGATGAGATAGCAATGATTCAAACTTTAGATTTTTTTACCCCAATGGTAGATGATCCATATGTGTTTGGACAAATAGCAGCGGCAAATTCACTGAGTGATGTTTATGCCATGGGTGGAATTCCTAAAACAGCAATGAATATAGTTTGTTTTCCTGAGAAAGAGGATATAACT
>JBOFFH010000064.1:0-9426 GCA_051648485.1 Fusobacteriaceae bacterium | reverse complement strand
TTATCGACTTAACATCATCATTATTCATGAGTGACATATCTCCGTGAGTTGTTTTATGTTTAAGGATCTCGAGCTCTATCTCTACATCATCCAAATCTCCTGATTTTATTTCATGAATTATATTTTTTTTCATCTCATCATTTAAAACGTCATAAGGCCTATGAATTTTTGCCAACTCTTCTATGGTTGCTTCATAATAGTTTTCTTTTAAAGATTCTATTTTTTTATCTTTTAAATTTTTAAAAGTTATATTGGCCAAATCTTTTATAATCGACTCTACATCTTTTCCTACATATCCTACTTCTGTATATTTAGTGGCTTCTACTTTTATAAATGGAGCATCCACTATTTTTGCCAATCTTCTAGCTATCTCAGTTTTTCCTACACCTGTACTTCCTATTAATATTATATTTTTAGGAGTAATTTCCATTCTCATTTCACAATCTTCTATCATTTTTCTTCTATGTCTGTTTCTTAAAGAGATGGCCACACTTTTTTTAGCTTCTTCTTGCGAAATTATGTACTTATCCAATTCTTCAACTATTTTTTTCGGTGTTAAATTTTTTTCCATTTTTCCACTCTCCATAAATATGAAAAGAACTAAGCAAGGATTTTACTCAGTTCTTACAACCTCAATGTATTTTATGCCAATATTTTCCTTAAATCTGCCGCTAATTTATTCAATGCCACAGCTCTATGACTGATAGCATTTTTTTCTGTTCCCATTTGTGCTAAACTGGTATCGTACTCATGAATATAAAATAATGGGTCATAGCCAAAACCACCATGTCCTCTGCTTTCAGTGAGTATTTCTCCCATTAGTTCGCCCCTGTATTGATAAATTGCACCATCCGGTTTAGCCAACGTTATCACCGATACAAAATAAGCTTTTCTATTTTCAATATTTTCCATTTCAGTTAAAAGTTTTTCATTGTTACCCTTATCTGTGGCGTTTTCTCCGGAAAAACGAGCCGAATAAACACCAGGAGCTCCATTCAGTGCTTCAACACAAAGCCCTGAATCATCAGCTATTGTCACAATATTCAGATATTTTGCAATTTCCAAAGCTTTTTTGGCACTGTTTTCTTCGAATGTTTCCTTATCTTCCACTACTTCCGGAATTTCTATTCCATCTAATATCGAAATTAATTGCACATCCAATCCTAAAAATATAGCTTTTATCTCTTCAATCTTTTTTTTGTTTTTAGTGGCCAAAAATATCTTTTGCATCATTACCCCTCAATTATACTATTTTGTAAAGCTATTATTTGATCTATTCCTTTTTCTGCTAAATCTAATAACTGATCGAGTTGTTTACGAGTATAAGTTGATTCTTCTCCTGTACCTTGAACCTCTACATACTCTCCAGCAGCGTTCATAATAACGTTCATATCAACTTCAGCAGCTGAATCTTCCAGGTAATCCAAATCTAAAACAGCCATTCCTCCTACTATTCCTACACTGATTGCAGCAACATTTGGTTTTAAAGGATTTTCCTTTAAAGTTCCAGCTTTTAAAAGTTTGTTTATTCCTAAAGCAAGAGCTATATATCCTCCTGTTATAGAAGTTGTACGAGTTCCACCATCAGCTTGAATTACATCACAGTCAATAGTTATTGTACGTTCTCCTAGTTTTTCTAAATCTATAGCAGCACGAAGAGCACGCCCTATAAGTCTTTGAATTTCCATTGTACGTCCACCAAGTTTTCCTTTAGAGGCTTCTCTTTGGTTACGATCTCCTGTAGCACGAGGTATCATGCTATATTCAGCTGTAAGCCATCCTTTTCCTTTGTTTCTAAGAAATGGTGGTACTTTGTCTGAAATTGTAGCTGTACATATTACTCTTGTGTGTCCAAATTCAATTAATACTGATCCTTCAGCATGTATATTAAAATCTTTTGTTACTTTTATTTCTCTAAGCTGGTCAACTGTTCTTCCATTTAATCTCATTATTTTTCTCCTTCTTTACTTCCAAATTGTATATTATAAAGGTTTTTATACATTCCACCCTTTTCTAAAAGCTCACTATGAGTTCCAACTTCTTGTATCTCTCCATTTTTCATAACAACTATTTTATCTGCTCCTATTATAGTAGACAGTCTGTGTGCGATAACAAAAGTTGTTCTATTTTTCATGAGTTTGTCCAGGGCATTCTGAACCAATCTTTCTGATTCTGTGTCCAAAGCTGAAGTTGCTTCATCGAGTATCATTATCTCTGGATTTTGAATTAATGCTCTAGCTATTGCCAGTCTTTGTTTTTGTCCTCCAGATAGCAGGGCTCCACGCTCTCCAACTTCGGTGTTAAATCCGTCTTTTAATTCCATAATAAAGTTGTAAGCATTGGCTCTTTTTGCTGCTTCTACAACCTCTGCTTCATTTACATTCAATTTTCCAAACTTTAAATTTTCGGCTATAGTCCCACTGAATAAAAAAGTTTCTTGAGGAACTATTCCTATATGTTCTCTATAATCTTTTAAAGAGTAGTTTTTTATATCTGTACCATTTATCAAAATAGATCCTAAAGTTACCTCGTAAAATCTAGGAATAAGATTTACTAAAGTAGTTTTTCCACTTCCACTTTGACCTACAAAAGCAACAACTTCACCTTTTTTTACTTTAAGATTAATTTTTTTAAGAGTTAATTCCTCGTTTCCAGAATATTGGAAGTTTAAATCTTTAAATTCAATAGTCTCAACATTTTTATCGAACTTTTTAAGCGTTCCATAGTGATCAGTTTCGATTGGAACATCGAGTATTTCTATTACTCTGTCTGCAGAAGGTAAAGCTTCTTGAAGAGTGTTATTTTTTTCTATCAATCTTTTCAAAGGCTGTTGCATAAGACCTAAAGCTGTTACAAAAGAAACTAAATCTCCAGCTGTCATTTTTCCTTTGATTATGGCATATCCACCATAAAGAGCTACTAAAAGTACCATAAATGTTGTTATAATCTCATTTATAGGAGAAACCTTAGCTGTTATTTTTCTACTGGCATAAGATTTTTCAAACTCTTCTGTACTTAATTTTTCATATTTTTCTATCATCATGTCATTTCTATTGAAAGCTTTTATAACCCCTATTCCAGAAAGAGATTCTTGAATAAAAGCAACTACTGCTCCCATTGTATCTTGTCTTACTCTACCCAATTTTCTAATCTTTTTAGTATATTTTCTTACCGTACCTATGATTAAAGGTAGCACCACAAGACTTATAAGTGCTAATACATAATCTACTTGAAACAGTCTAAAAGTTAAAGCAAAAACTGCTATACTTTCTTTTATCATATCGAAAATTATAAAACCGATTTGACCTAAAATAGCTGAATCTCCTGACAAACGTGCCATTGTATCTCCCAATTTGTTATTTTTAAAATAACTTAAAGGAAGGTGTTGAAGATGTTTAAATACATCTATTTTTATCTCTCTTTTTATAGTTTCAGTTACATAACTTGAAGATATATTTGCAAAATATCCTGAAACAACTTTTATTATAGTTGTAAGGAATATCGCTATCACTACCGTAAACATCATTTTCTGATTTTTACTTATAAATACATCATCTATAAGATACTTACTTAACCAAGCTGGAAGAGCTCCTGCTAAAGAGGTTATAGTTGATAATAAGATAACCCCTATCATGTTAAATTTGTATTTTAAACTGTAACTTAAAAAACTATCTAAAGATTTATTTTTTATAAGTTTCATGATTTTTTTCCTTTCAATATATATTTTGAGTAACTTTCCAGTATATTTTCTCCACTCAATCTACGTCTTATCTCTTTTATTTCACTATCAACTTTTTTTGAGTTGCTTTTCAACTTTTCCATTGTTTCAATTATTTTTTTCACATTGCAATCTTTTTGAATCAGTTCTGGAAAAACCTCTCTGTTCAAAGTTAAATTAGGAAGTGAAATATAACCCACTTTTAAAATATACCTGGCTATCCATTCATTTATTTTGCTTGTTTTGTAAACCACTATTGTAGGAACACCAAAAAGTGCCAGTTCTAAAGTCACTGTTCCTGAAGTTGCAACGGCCATTTCAGAATCTTTTACAGCATTTTCAAGTGATATTTCCCAGTTAATTTCTAAATTTTTCAAGCTTTTCAAATCTTGTTTTATCCAGTCAATATGCTCTTCTCTAACTAATTTTAAAATAAATTTAGAATTTGGAAGGGATTTTATCACATCTACCATAACTGGCATTATTTTTTTTATTTCTTGTTTTCTACTTCCTGGTAGCAACAAAACTTTTTTTCCAACAGTATTCACTTTATTACATTTTTCTGACAATGGATTTCCAAAATAAACAGCTTCTACCCCGTGTTTTTTATAAAAATCTATCTCCCATGGAAAAATCACTATTATATGGTCTGCCAGTTTTAATTTTTCTATTCTTTTTTCTCCCCAAATCCAAAGTTTAGGAGGGATATAGTAAAAAACTTCTACTTTAGGAGCTTCTTTTTTTAACATTTCTAAAAATCTTAAATTAAAACCTCCATAATCTACAAGTATCACTTTATTTACTCTTTCTTTCTTTATAAAATCTACATAATCTCTAGCTTTAGCTTTTAAATAACTATATTTTTTCAAACCCTCTATAAATCCCATAACTGCAATAGAATCAATTGTTTCTACTGGGATTACTCCAGCTTCTATTCCATATTTTCCAACAACTCCATAAAACTCTGTTTTTTCATCATCTTGCAAAATTTTTTTTACCAAATATGAAGCGTGTAAATCTCCTGAAACTTCTCCTGTGGAGATAAAAATTTTATTTTTCATAATTTACCTACCTATGATGAACATATGATTTTCATTGGCTAATTTTATAGCCGATTCTTGCTCTAAAAAAATCATTTTTCCTGCTTGTGCCACAATTCCTCTAGCACCTATCTCTACTAATTTTTTTATTGTATCCACTCCTACAGCAGGAATATCTACTCTCATATCTTGTTGCGGTCTTGCCATTTTTATTAAAATTGTGTTTTCACCGGCCAATTCTCCGCCTCTTGCTATGGTTTTGTCTGTTCCTTCCACTCCTTCGAGAGCTATAACCGACATATCTTTGCAAACAACACTTTGTCCTGCATCCACTTTACTGAGGGCCAGTGCTGCTTCAATCCCTATTTTTATAGTTTTCAACTCTTCATCATTAGGAACTAGTGTTGTATAACATTTTTTTTCAAAAATAAAAGAGTTTAATAAATAGCTTTGTGGCAATATTTTAATTCCATTCAATTTAAAAAATAATATAACAGCAAAAAGGAGTGTTTCATCTTTTTTATCAGGCAGTTTTTCCATTATCCCTTGTCCAAATTTATCGAACTTAAGATTTTTGAATATTAAAGATTTTTCAACTTTCCCGAGCATAACTACTTTAGATACTGAATTTTTTAAAAAG
Organism: Fusobacteriaceae bacterium; assembly: GCA_051648485.1. Classification (GTDB taxonomy): domain Bacteria; phylum Fusobacteriota; class Fusobacteriia; order Fusobacteriales; family Fusobacteriaceae; genus JAGNZR01. The sequence continues at coordinate 4,028 of JBOFFH010000064.1, read as the reverse complement.
AATTTAACTATATTTCCTACTTCTCCAATATTAAACTCTTTATAGTTAGGGTGCTTTTGGATTTCTAATTCTACACTAGAGAAAAGTCCAATGGGATAAATCTCTAGTTCCTTTTTTTCTGCTTCTCTAAGAAAGTAAAGAGGTAATTTTCCATTACCAACGATTATCCCGATTTTTTCCATTATCTAGCTATCCCCCTATTTTTATTACTTATTTCTATAAATTCATACAGCATTTTTATATTTTTATCTTCATCATACTCTGTTTTAAGTTTTTCCAACAACTCTTTCATGGGCAGTCCTGAACGATAAATCAATTTATATGCAGACTTAATATTTGATATCTCTTCAAATGTAAATCCTTTACGTTTTAAACCCACTGCATTTAAAGTTCTTACTTCTGCTTTGTTTCCCTCGGCTAGCATAAATGGACATATATCTTGATTTATTGCACTAGCTCCTCCTGTCATAGAATAAGCTCCTACTCTGCAAAATTGATGTACAGGAGTTAAACCTCCTATTATTGCAAAATTTTCCACTGTTACATGCCCAGCCAAAGTTACATTATTTGCTAATATACAGTTGTTTTGAACTATAACATCATGAGCCACATGAACATAAGCCATAAGAAGGTTGTTATCCCCTATTCTTGTTTCCCATCTGTCATCTGTTCCACGATGAATTGTTACAAATTCACGAATCTGATTGTTATTTCCTATTATTGTTTTTGTAGGCTCATCCTTATATTTTAAATCTTGCGAAGCTTTTCCAATAGAAACAAAAGAGTAAATCGTGTTATCTGCTCCTATTTCTGTTATCCCTTCCACTACAACATGAGATTGTAAAATTGTATTTTTCCCAATTTTTACATCTTTACCCACTATGCAGAAAGGTCCTATTTTTACTCCATCCTCTATTACGGCTCCAGCTTCTACTATGGCTGTGTTATGTATTTCCTTCAAGGAAAGCCTCCTTTATCTCTTTTTATTTATCAGCTATACTAAACGTAAAACTAGCTTCAGTTACTATTTTTCCATCAACTTTGGCCACTCCGCTAGCTTTTATTATGTTTCCTCTTTGCTTGTCCACTTTAGCTTCATATACTAATTGATCTCCTGGTTTTACTGGAGCTTTAAATTTTATATTTTCCAAAGCTGCAAAATATGGAACTTTGTTTTCTATTCCATCCATAACCAAAACTCCTAAGCACTGAGCCAATCCTTCTACTATAAGAACTCCTGGCATAATCGGGTGTCCTGGAAAATGTCCATTGAAAAATTGCTCGTTTATAGTTACGTTTTTAAGCCCTTTTATTGAACGCTCTTCAACATTTATTTCCAAAATTCTGTCCACTAATAAAAATGGGTATCTGTGGGGTATTCTTTTCATAATTTCTAAAGTATCTAACATTGGTTTCTCCTCTTTTTTTTTATCGTTATTTTAGTATTGCTCATACATATCTATAATTTTTGAAGTTTTTTTGCCAGTTCCGAGTTTATCATATGTCCAGCTTTTATAGCTATTATATGACCTCTTATTGGTCTGTTTATAACTTTTAAGTCTCCAATTATATCTAAAATTTTGTGTCTCACAAACTCATCTTCAAAACGAAGACCTGAAGGATTTAAAACACCATCTTTAGTTATTACTATTGCATTGTCTAAATTTCCTCCAAGAGCTAAATTGTTAGCTTTCAAGTATTCTATTTCATAGTCAAAACCAAAAGTTCTAGCTGGTGCTATCTGTTTTTTAAAAGTTTCTACATCTATTTCATATTCTCCTAACTGAGATTTCAAAAACGTGTGCTCAAACTTTATTCCATAAGTTATTTTATAACCATCGTATGGAAGAGCTATAACATGTTTATCACCAACAGTGACTGCTATAGGTTCTTTTATTATCACAGGTTCTATCGATGTTTTTAGTTCTTTTATTCCTGCTGTTTCTATTAGTTCAATAAATCCAAGTGCACTTCCATCTATTATTGGAAGTTCATTTCCATCTATCTCTACCAATAGATCTGTTATTTCATAAACTGCCACAGCTGATAAAAAATGTTCTATTGTATGGATAGTCGCTCCAAACTCATTTTTAATATTTGTTCCACGAGTCAAATCAAAACAATTTTCTGGTGAAAGTATGATTATATTTTCTGAATCTTTTAAATCTGATCTTTTAAAAACAATTCCTCCAGATTCTCTAGGTACCATTTTCAATTTTATATTTTCACCTTTATGAAGACCTACGCCTTTATAAGATATTTCATTTTTTAAAGTTTTTCTTTTCATAATAGTTCTCCTATTGTTTTATTAGGAACTTCTCTGCTAAAACAGAGGCTATTTCTCTTTTTCCATCTACAAATTCCACAATAACTTTTTTCTCATCCATACCTCTTACTATTCCAAGTCCAAACTTTCTGTGAGATACTTTCTCTCCTGCTTTGAATGGGTACTCTTTTCCTGAATCCAGCTTAGAACCACTGATATTTAAGTTGTCAAGTTTATTCGTTACGGTGAAATCTCTTTTGTAACTACTCTCTTGTTTTATAGCTTTTTCCACTTCTAGAACCTCTGATGGAATTTCATTTATAAATCTTGATTTAGAACGATACTGCATATCTCCAAAAATGAATCTTGCATCTGCATGAGTTATAAAAAGCTTGGTTTCAGCACGTGTTATTGCCACATACATAAGACGACGTTCCTCTTCGACTGCATTGCTGTCAAAGTCTGCCATTTTACCAGGAAAAATTTCATCTTCCACACCTGTTAAAAATACTACCGGGAACTCTAATCCCTTAGAATTGTGAATAGTCATAACTTTTACAAAATCTGCATCTGGATCTAAACTATCTGTTGCACTGACAAGAGAAACATTTTCTAAATATTCTCTTAATGTCAATGTTTCTATCAGTTTTTCAACTTCATAGATTGAGTTTTTAAGTTCGTCGAGATTTTCTAATCTTGATTCATAATCTTGAGTATAATTACTTTCAATATACTCTTTGTACATTATTCTTAAAACTAAATTATTAAAAATATCTGAAACTTTCTCAAAATTTTCAACCATTGTGATAAGTTCTTTTATGTCTTTATAAAATTCATCTAATTTTACTTTTATAGCTGGACCTAATCCAGCTATATTTTGGGATTGACCCACAGCTTCAAAAGCTGTTATATTATTTTCTTTTGCAAAATCGATTATTTTTTCTAAAGATTTATCCCCTATTTTTCTTTTAGGAACATTTATTATTCTAGTTAAACTTATATTGTCTTTAGGATTATTTATAAACGCTAAATATGCCAACAAATCTTTTATCTCTGCTCTTTGATAAAATTGCATTCCACCAAAAACTTTGTATTTTATATTATGCTTTAAAAAAGCTTCTTCAAAATTTCTTGACTGGGCATTGGTTCTATAAAGTACTGTAAAATCTTTAAGAGGTCTATTTTGATTTTTTAACTCTTTGATTTTTTCAACTACATATTCAGCTTCTGCTCTTCCATCACGAAGTTGTTGAAGAGTTATTTTTTCTCCCTCCAACTTTTTAGTCCAAAGTTTTTTATCTCTTGAAGTTTTATTGTTTTTTATCACACTATTGGCAGCTTCTAATATGCTTTGAGTAGATCTGTAGTTTTCCTCCAACTTTATAACCTTGGCTCCTGAATAATCTTTTTCAAAGTTTAAGATATTACTTATATCTGCTCCACGAAATCCATATATACTTTGATTTTCATCTCCCACTACACAAAGATTTCCATATTTTTTAGCTATTGTATTTATTATTTTATATTGAATATCGTTTGTATCTTGATACTCATCTACCATTATGTATTGATATTTTTCTGAAATTCTTTCTAAAATTTCAGGATTTTTTAGAAGTTCATATGTATTAGTTAAAATATCACTGAAATCCATTCCATTATTTGTTTTGAGTATTACGCTATATCTTTTATAAACTTCAGCTATTATTTTAGCATTTGTTTGAAAACTATTCAATTTTAGATACTCTTCATGAGTTATAGAGTT
>JBOFFH010000063.1:0-2293 GCA_051648485.1 Fusobacteriaceae bacterium | reverse complement strand
AAAAAACTCATCTTTTGTGAATACCTCTTCTTTTTTTTGAAAAAGAAAAGTTTTTTGCTTTTCATTATAAGCTCTTTTCAACAGATAATCAGAAAAAACTAAAAGTACATCACTATCTCCAGATTTTTTTAAAGAAGTTACTAAACTTTCTTTATAATCTACATATCTAAAACTGATACTCATTTTTTCCTCCTGAAATTTTATCCAATTACTTTTACTCTACTTCCTTTTTCATCTTTCTCTACCAAGATTTGAGCTGGAATAATTTGTTTTAATTCACTTACATGAGAAATTATCCCTACTGTTCTTCCACTATTTTGTATAGATGTTAAAATATCTATTGCTGAACTCAATGAATCCTCATCTAAAGTTCCAAATCCTTCATCTATAAACACAGAGTCCAATTTTATTCCACCATTTTGCTCTTGAACCACATCTGACAGACCCAATGCTAAAGCCATGGATGCTTTGAACGTCTCTCCTCCTGAAAGAGTTTTTATACTTCTAACTTTTCCTGTATGAGTATCATAAACATTTAGCTCTAATCCTGAATTTTTATTTCCTTTTTTAGTATTATCTATTTGCATTTTGTATTGCTTATTAGACATTGAAAAAAGTCTAATATTTGCTCTATCTAAAACCTCTTGGAAATAAACTCCTAATACATATTTTTGAAAAGAAACATTGTTTTTTGAATTTCCATATTTTCCTTGTGAAATTTCATATAGCTTATGAGCTCGACTATATTCTATTTCTGATTTTTCTTGAGTAGTTCTAATTTTTTCCAAACTTTTATTAACCTCTTCAATGGGATAAATTTTTGTCAATGACTCTCTCAATTCTTGTTCTACTCGATTTAGCTCAGTATCCAGTTCTTTTTCTTCAATTTCAAAAACTGATATCTCTATTTTCTCTTTATCTTTATATTTTGAATACTCAATTTTTAATGTTTCAATTTTATTTTTTTCTTCAGTATACTCTTCTATTTGCCCCTTAATCTTAATTAGATCTATCTCTAAAGCCTCATTATAAGCTTCTATGCATTCAAATCCATTCTCTAAAAGATTTTTTTCATATTTAATTTTTTCTTCTTCACATTGTTTTTTTAATTCTTCAACAATTTTAGAACTCTCTTCCATTCTTATCCCGTTATTTTCTATATCTTTTATAATATTTTCTATTCTTGTTATATCTTTTTTCAATGTTTCTAATTGATCTATTTTTTCATTTTTTAAAATTTCAAATTTTTCTATTTCAAAACTTTCTTCTTTAAATATTTTTTTTATTTTTTCAATATCTTTCATTAAAGTTTCTTTTTTTAATTGCGATAAATTCAATTCATTCTCCAGCTTATTTTTCAACATTTCTATTTTTTTATTTTCTATTTCTGATTCAACTATCTGATTTTCTATAACTTTTAATCCATTCTTGTCAGGGAGTTCTTTTACAATTTTTTCTTTTTCTTCTAATTGATGATTTAAATTTTTATTTAGTTCAATAATAAATTCTTGTGAAGTTTTAATTTCATGCTTTGAACATAAATCGAAAAAATCTTTTTCTAAATCGTTTATCTGCTTTTCTAACTGTTCAATATTTCCTTGTTTTTTTGTTTTTTCATACTTTATTTTTTCATATTTTATTTTAGCAGTTTCTATCTCTTTTTCTGTTGCCAGATTTTCTGGTTTTTTAACTGGATTTGGATGTTCTTTAGATCCACACACAGGACAAGGTTCGTCAGTTTTAAGTTCTGCACTTAGTTTATACGCTTCATTTTGAAACCATAGTTTAGAAAGGTTCTCATACTCTTCTAAAGCTTCTAAAACTTTTTCTTTTTCTTTTAACTCTTCTATTTTTAGTTTATCTAATAATTGATTCAATTCATTTTTTTTATTTAAAACATCCATTATTGATTCTATATTTTTAATTTTAATTTTCAATTCAGAAATTTCTTTATCTAATTCTTCTCTTAATTCAACTTTTTCAAAAGTTATTTTCTTTTCACGATCTAATTTTTCAAGTTTTTTTTCTAATTCAATTTTTTTTTCTTTAACCATACTGAATTCTATTTTAATTTTTTCTATTTTTTTTTCTATTTGAATTTCTTCTTCGATTAATTTATCGTGATCTTTTTTTTCATAATCTAATTTTTTAAATTTTTCTACTTGTATTTCTATTTCTTTTAATTGTATTTTATATTCAATCACTTTAGAAATATCTTCTTCATTTTCATTTTTTATTATGATTGTTTTTCTATTCCATTCCTCTAATTTTTTAGTATTATCACTTAAATCTT
>JBOFFH010000062.1:0-1376 GCA_051648485.1 Fusobacteriaceae bacterium | reverse complement strand
AGATTAAAGTCATTTTTTTCTCTAGCCTCTTCCCAAATAGATTGAGCTTTAGCTGTAAGCTCAGAATATTCTTTGTATTCTAATGCTGGTATTTTTTTTATTTTTTCGACCTCTTCTGAAATTTCATCTATTTCTTTTCTTTCTATTAAAGGTAATTTTTCTTTGTTTTCTTTTAAAAATTCTAAAAGTTCTAAAAACTCTTTAGAAGTAAATATCTCATAACTTTTTAAACTTAAATATCCTACCATTTGAGAAATTAGTTCTACTCCCTTTTTAGGAGCTTCTGTTTCTAAGTCCCAATGAATTATTGCCAATGTTGAATCTATTAGTTTTTTTTCTTTAACTAACTCTTTAAAACGATCTCTTCTGCTCTCCATTTTTCATCTCCCTCTGCACAAAAATATTTTTTAAGTATACCATATTTTTTTAAAAAAATTCTCATTTTGTAAATTAGTTTTTTTATGGTATACTTCATTAATTTTAAACTATTCTAGTTTTTAATTTTATTTTAGGAGGGACTGAGCTGATGATTCTATCGAAGAAGATAAGGTTAAAATCTAATAAAACTCAAGAATCATTACTTTGGCAATCAACAGGAACAGCAAGATTCATATATAACTGGACATTAGGACGACAGAAAGAGAACTATGAGAATGGAGGAAAATTTCTTTCAGATAATGTTCTTAGAAAAGAGATAACTCAGCTTAAAAAATCAGAGTTAGAATGGCTCTCACAAGTTTCAAATAATGTAGCAAAACAAGCTGTAAAAGATGCTTGTGACAGTTACAAAAAGTTTTTTAAGAAACAGAGTGCTTTTCCAAAGTTCAAAAGTAAAAAGAGAGCTAAACCAAGTTTTTACAATGATACTGAGAAATTGAAAGTAAAAGAGAATCTTGTTTTAGTTGAGAAAGTTGGCTGGATAAAAACTTCAGAGCAGATTCCTATGAATACAAAATATAGTAATCCAAGAATAAGTTTTGATGGGAAATACTGGTATATCTCAGTAGGGTTAGATGTTGAGAAGTCGATAGTAGAATTGACAGATGAAAGTATAGGAATAGATTTAGGGATCAAAGATTTGGCAATCTGTTCCACAGGTCAAATTTACAAAAATATCAACAAAATAAAAAGAGTTAAAAAGCTGAAGAAAATATTAAAGAGATTACAAAAACAGGTTTCAAGAAAATACTATAAAAATAACGGAGGTGAAAACCGTTACCAAAAGAGCCAAAACATCTTGAAACTAGAACAAAAACTAAGGCTCATTCATAGAAGAATTTCAAATATCCGAAGCAATAATCTCAATCAAATTACAAATGAGATAGTGAAAACCAAGCCATCAAAAATTGTAATGGAAGACTTAAATGTTAAAGGTA
>JBOFFH010000061.1:0-1384 GCA_051648485.1 Fusobacteriaceae bacterium | reverse complement strand
TTCTCTTTTGATAGATCTCTCGTAACCTTCAATAAGTGATCCTACTATTATTTTTTTCTCTGCATCGTTGTAAATTGACATTGTGATACCTCCCATGATGTAAAATTCATTTCAAGTAGTGTTAGTTAGGTATGGTGCTAATTTTGCTAAGAGGGTTTATACTAGTTAAAGATATTCCAGATAATTTAGTATTTTTAGTAAGATTAATCGAGTAGATCTAACTAAATTAGTGAGATGTAAGGAGCTTTATTTCAAAGCAACCTTCAAAGTTTCCTTTATGGTTCTTAACACCTCTATAAGAATATTTACCAATAACTTTCTTAATAAACTGACTCCTCTCATAGTGCACCTCCAAAGTTGTAAGAGAAGCTTTCTCTATTTTAGCCAGCTGTATATATTATTCGAGATTATAGGACTATTTCCTTTTTTTATTTTTAATAATATACATAAAAATAATAATAAAATTAAAATTTTGTTCTTTTTTATTGTTTTTCGTTCTTAAAAAAACTATAATTATTTGAATGAATTAAAATTAAAAAAGTGTTATTTTATTTCTTGTGGAAAAGTTGCTTTTGGTGTATTAAAAGTTGTTTTTGGTGTAATAATTGTTGCTTTTGGTGTATTAAAAGTTGCTTTTGGTGTATTAATTGTTGCTTTTGACCCTTTTGAGCCATTGATTTTATTGAGAAAAAAGAGGCCGAAACATATAAACATTTAAACACTTAAACATACAAACATAAATTTAAAAAAAACAGGGGGTTTTTAATGTCACTTTATTACAATTCTGGACTCACAACTTTCAAGGTTTGTGAAGGAAAATACTTTTCTCCACCAATAGAAAAATCAATTTTATTAATTTTGCAAAAACTTCAAGTTGAAATGAGAAAAAATTTTAAAAACAATTTAGAAAATATGCTTTTAGCAATTATTGATAAAAATTTTCTTTCAGATTCTGTAAATAAAATTCATTGTGGAAAAGAAAAAGAAATTCCTATCGAATGGATTAATTTGAATTTTGATATTAAAAGCTGCAATTTCCTAAACTCATTTGATTCTTCTAATGAATTTGAAAAATTAAATGAGAATAATTTGTTTAGCTTTTTTGTGAAATTAAAAAATTTTTGCAAGTCTTTAACCATTAAAAAATATAGTGATTCTCACCATATTGACCTCTTACAAATATCTAAAAAAGTTAATTGTAGAGTTAAAGATCTAAAAAAACTTTTTACTAATGCTTTAAATACCCAATTAAAGTTTAATTATATTAACAAAAAAAAATTAAATATCTCCCTAATATCTTTTGTTTTTACAGATATTCATTTTCCAGAAACAAATAATTCTAGAAATCAAACAATGTATTTAAAAATACCTGAAAATATTTTAA
>JBOFFH010000060.1:0-2617 GCA_051648485.1 Fusobacteriaceae bacterium | reverse complement strand
GAAAACGAAAGAGAAGTTTCAATAAAAAATCATATTTCGTTTTTGACTTTTCATCAATCTAAAGGACTAGAATTCCCTATAGTTTTAGTAGGTTCTTTGGACAAAGAACCTACTAAAAGCTCTAATGATTTCAATAAGGTTTTAAGAGAAAACATTTTTAATATTTCAACAATTCAATTTGAAGAGGAAGAACAAGAGGACTTTTACAGAGTTTTTTACACAGCTTTTTCTAGGGCTAAAAACTATCTTTTTCTAACTTGTAAAGACAATCGTAAAATTCAAGCAAAAGGAAAAAAAAATCTCTCTCCTTCTAATTTTTTTTCTGAATTGGTAGATTCATTAGTTGATTATGAATCTATTTTTTCTCTAGAAGATGATTATTCAAAATTTTTGAAAGTAGAAAACTCTAAAAATAAAATTTTCAAAAAAAAATACTCTTTTACATCAGATATTGCACTTTATTCAGAATGTCCAGTTAAGTATCGATTCTTGAGATACAGCAATTTTCCAAAATCTCAAACTAGCAAAGAGTATTTAGGTATTTTGGTACACAACACTGTACATAACATTCATCAAAAAATTTTAGAAAAAGAGATCATTACTGAAACAGAAGTTAAACTTTTACTCAACTCCAATTATAAACAGCTTCGTTCTAAAATGAATTTCACTTTGGATTCAGATCAAAAAAAGACAGCCTATAATTCAGTTATAAACTATCTCGCTTTAGAAAGCTATTCTCTTATGGATATAGAAAAATCCGAAATTGATCTTTCTATTTTAAGAGACCACTATGTCCTTAATGGTGTTTTAGACCTTATCAAGAAAAAAGGAGATGAATATTCAGTTATAGATTTTAAAACCTCTTCAGTAAAACCTGAATCTGTTCCTGAAAATTACAAAAAACAGCTTTATATTTATGGTTACTTAGCTGAATCTAGTGGCTATCCTGTAAATAACTTAGAACTTTATTATACATCTGTGGAAAAAGACCCTAAAACATCTTTTATCTATGAAAAAACACAATTAAATCTAGTTTTGAAAGAAGCTGATGAAGTAGTTCAAAAAATTATGAACAAAGAGTTTTTTGAATCTAAAATTTCAAATTCTTGTAACTATTGCTCTTTTATACACTATTGCAACAAACAAAAAAAGCCGTAAGGCTTTTTTTGTTCAATTATTTTTATTCATTTCTAAAGATTTTTCAATAGTTTTTGAAACTGCTTTAATCACAGCGTTTCTAAACCCAAACTCTTCTAATATACAAACACCTTCTATAGTAGTTCCACCTGGTGAAGTTACCATATCTTTTAAAATTCCTGGGTTAGTTAATTTTTCTTGAGCCATTTTTCCAGCACCTATAATAGCTTGACTGGCAAACATGTAACTTTCTTCTCTTGTAAGTCCAAACCTAACCCCTGCATCGCTCATAGCTTCTAAAAACATGTATACAAAAGCTGGAGAGCTTCCAGCCATACCTATAAAAGCATCTATCTTATTTTCCTCTATCAAAACACATTTTGACGAACTCTCTAAAACTTTTTTCACTTTTTCAATATCTTCAGAGGTACAATTTTCATTTCCTGTTATAGCTGTCATACCTTCTCCAACTGCAATTGGAGTATTTGGCATAATTCTAACTATTTTTTTGTCCCTTCCTAAAATAGTTTCTAACTTTTCCAAAGTTACTCCTGCTGCCATAGAAACAATTATTTTATCCTTAGTAACTCCCTCTACATGACTTTCTATTGCTTTTTTAATTTGATATGGTTTCACACCTAAAAATATTATATCTATATTTTTTAGCATAGATTTTTCATAGATTATAAAATCACCATATTTTTTCATCTCACTATAGCTATTTTGGCTTCTAGCAGCTACATATATTGAGTCTTTAGCTTCACCTTTATAGATAGATTTTAAAATACTTCCACCCATATTTCCAATACCAACAAATAACAGATTCATACTTCCTCCCAAAACATTAATTTATCTTTTAACTTATTATAACTTATTTTTCCTGAAGAAAAAAGAAAAAAAAAGACTGACATCAGTCAGTCTAAATTTATTTAACCTCTAATCCGTGACTACGGAATATTTTTCTTGCATTTTCTAAACGTTCTAACGATAAAGGAGCCACACCTTTTAAAGGATATTCTTCCCCTATTGTCGCCCATTTGTATTCACCCAATGTGTGATAAGGAAGAAGTTCTACTTTCTCTACGTTAGTTAAATTTTTTACAAATTTTGCAAGATTATCTAAATCTTTATCATTATCTGTTATTCCTGGAACTATAACGTGTCTGATCCAAACTTTTTTACCTATCTCTTGAAGATATTCCATAAACTTTAAAGTTGGACTCAATTCTACTTTAGTTAGGTCTAAATGAGTAGCTGGATCTATTGATTTAATATCTAAAAGAATTAAATCTGTATATTCTAGTGCCTCTTTGACTCTTCCATTAAATATATGCCCTGAAGTGTCTACTGTTGTATGAATCCCTTCATTTTTTAAAAGTTTAAATAATTCTTTTATATATTCAGGTTGCATAAAAGGTTCTCCACCTGTTATTGTTACTCCACCTGTTTTTATAAAATTTCTGTATTTTAAAATTTCCTC
>JBOFFH010000059.1:0-14189 GCA_051648485.1 Fusobacteriaceae bacterium | reverse complement strand
TTTTTGAAAAATATGGATTAGAAGAAATAACGGCAAGAAATTTAGCTAAAGCTTTAAATGCTTCACCAGCTCCTATATATAGCTGTTACGCTTCTATGGATGAATTAAAAGAAGAGCTTATCGATCGTGCTAAAGAGTTGTTTTTAGTATATATAAAAGAACCACAGACAGACATGGTATTTTTAAATATCGGAATGGGAATTTGCAGATTTGCTAGAGAAGAAAAGCAGTTATTTCGTAGTATTTTTTTAAAAAATATATCCTATAGAGATTTGATAAGAGAGTTTAGAGATCTTGTAAGATTTGAAATATCTAAAGATGAAAGATTTAAAGATATGTCGGAGGAAGAAAGACAAGAAGTGTTTTTAGATTCTTGGATATATACCCATGGAATTTCAACTTTAATAGCCACTGGTTATTTTGAAGAACCTACAGATGAATATATTAAAGATAGGCTTTTAAAAGCACCGGCGGCTATAATTTATAAAAAACTTTTGGAATCAAAACAATAAAATCAAATAAATTTTTTAAGGGAGACTTTTAGTTTCCCTTTTTTATTTTTACCCAATTCTTTGTGGAAAATAAATTTTCCAACTCCTCTAATTGTAATAATATCACCAACTAGTAATTCCTTACTATTTTTCTTTTCAAATTCATAATTTAGAAGAATTTCACCTTTTTCAACCATATTTTGAGCTTCACTTCTAGATTTATTAGTTATTTCAGATACAAAAATATCAAATCTTAAAGAAGCTAAGGTTAAAATGATTTCTGAAAATTGAAGTTCTGGAATATTGTTTTCAAAAGTTTCTTCTACTTTAACAGGTACTTTTCCAACAGAAGTTACATTTTCTTGTAAGAAATTAAAATGTTTTTCTTGGATGATTCCGTAGCAGATAGAGTCTTTTACTAAAATATCTCCAATAACTTCTCTTTTAATTCCAAGAGACATAATAGCTCCTAAGAAATCTTTATGCTGAAGTTTAGAAAATTTATTTTGTCCATCGATAATAAAAAATTTAACAGGAAAAAAAATCATGTCCCGTTTGAAATTCTTAGGTGCAAATACAATTATTTTTCTTTCGCTAAAACTATTAATTCCTTGAGTAAAAATTTCAATTTCTAAACTATTTTTAGATTTTTCAAGTTTAGATAAAATATTTGAGGTGTAAAACTCTTCACTGTAAACAGGGTAGTCAATATTTTTGCAAAGTTGAATATCGTCCCAAAGACTGCTTATTAAAAAACTATTTTCTTGATTAAATTGATTTAGAAAAAACTTTTTATCCATAAAAAAACTCCATTAAAATTTATTTTTTTAAAATATTAAAACTAAACTAATCTTTATAGATACTTTATCTAAAAAAAAATGTTTTGTCAAAAAAAAAATAAAAAAGGAATTTAATTTTTTTTAAAGTATATTTATTCAGAATGGTTTTAAAAAAGAGGGAGCTGATAATATGGAAAACATTTTAAAAAGAAAGCTACATTTGGGTATCTCAGCTTGTATGTATGGAGCTAAAGTTCGTTACAATGCTAAAGGTTGGGATATGCTGGGGGAGCTTGGAAGAGAAAGAGCTTCTTTTTTATGGGAACCTGTTTGTCCGGAAGTTATGAGTGGACTGGGAGTACCTAGAAGTTCAATAAGACTTTCAGGAGGAAATGGACATGATTTTTGGGAAGGTAAAGCCAGTATAAAAAATCGTCTTGGGGAAAACATGAGTGAAATGATAAAAGCTGGTTCTTTAGCTTGTCAAGGAGCTTTAGAAAGAGCTAAAATAGATGCTTTTATTTTTATGGAAGGAAGTCCTAGTTGTGGTGTTTACAGAACATCTTTAAAAAATAAAAAATTAGGGAATCCACCAGGAGTTTTTGGAGCATTGTTATTAGAAAATATGTATTTTCTAATTCCGGCTCAAGACCTTTTTAGTCCTATCAAATGGTGGGATTGGAGAAGAAGACTTACAACTTTTGTTTGGGTAAAAGAACATAAACTTGAGAAATTAGAAGATTTAAAAAAAATATGGCATATAGTAAGATTGTTATGTAGTGAGTTAGATTCAGAATTTAGCACAAAGTTTGCAGGAAAACTAGCAAAAATATCAGTTGAAAATTCTGAAGAATTAAATATTATGAGATCTGAACTATTATCTCTTTTAAGAAAACCAACTGATGTTGAGAAATTGAAAATTGGACTTTGGAAAAACTATTGCCATATGAAAGATTATGACAACATTGAAGTTCCAGATGTTTTACCACCAGATGCTCTTAGAAGTCACACACATCTTTCAGGAGAATTGACTCATGTTGAAATAGAAGCTAAGAAAAAGGGACTCTTTTTTGGGTCATCACCAATTTTGTATTTGGGAGATAGATAAATAATATTAATAAAAAAATAGGAGGCAATTATGACTATAAATGTAGAGAAGTTATCACCATTGGCTAAGGATATTGACAAGGCAGTAACTAGTTTAAGAGAGGAATTAGAAGCAGTAAATTATTATAATATGAGAGCAGAACAGGCAGACGATCCTCAATTGAGAAAACTTTTAATTCACCATAGAAATGAGGAAATAGAGCATGCTGCAATGTTAACAGAATGGCTTCGTAGAAATATTTCTAACTTTGATAAAGAGTTTGGAGATTATCTATTTACAACTGGAGATATAACAGGAGTAGAAGCAACCGCTACAGGAAAATCAGGGAGCTCAGAAACCTCTAAAGAATTTAATAGAGATCTTGGGTTAGGAATAGGGAATTTAAAAAAATAGAATAGGAGGAGTATTATGGAATTTTTAAAAAGAGAATTAGCACCAATTACAAATGTAGCATGGGAAGAGATTGATAAAAGAGCAAAGTTAGTATTAACAAATCATTTAACAGCTAGAAAAGTTGTAAATGTAGTTGGACCTAAGGGAAGAGACTTTGAAAGTATTTCGTTAGGAAGAATAGGACTTAAAGAAAAAGAGGGGCTATACTATGGAGTTTATAAAACTCAGCCTTTAGTTGAAACAAGAATAAATTTCACTATGAATAGATGGGAATTAGACAATATAGAACGTGGAGCTAAAGATGTAAGCTTTGATGAATTAGATACAGCAGTAAAAAAAGCTGCGTTATTTGAGGATTCAGCTATATTTTATGGATTAGAAGCAGCTTGTATAGAAGGTTTAAACTCTTCTACACAACCAACTCATGATTTTGGAAAAACAGAAGAAGAAACTTTAAGAAGCGTAATAGCAGCAGCTTATAAATTGAAAGATTCTTGTGCAGATCATCCTTATGCATTAGTTGTAAGTGAAGAAAAATGGATATATCTGAATCAAGCAAGTAAAGATTCATCATTAGTTAAAAAACTTGAGAAAATTTTAGGAATTTCAATTTTTGTAAGTAGCAATATAAAAGAAGCTTTTTTACTTCCTTATGATGATGAAAATATGGAAATGACAATTGGAATGGATTATTCTATAGGTTATCAAGTTTCTGACGAAAAAGAGGTAAAACTTTTTATTACTTCTAGTTTTACTTTCCGTCCATTGGATAAAAATTTGATAATAATGTTTAATTAAAAAAAAGTTGACAAAGAGTACCCTATTGGTTATACTAGTGTTGTAAATATACAACAACCAAAAAAAAAGGGGGAAAAAATGAAATTATTTGCACAAGTTCAAAAAATAGGTAAAGCACTTATGACACCTATTGCAATTCTTCCAGCAGCTGGATTATTATTGGCTTTTGGAAATAAGTTAGGAATTCCAATGATGGAAAGTGCCGGAGGAATTATATTTGCTAATTTACCATTGTTATTTGCAGTAGGAGCAGCAATTGGATTAGTAGGTGGAGATGGAGTCGCAGCACTGGCAGCAGTTGTAGCAATTTTAGTAATGAACGTTACAGTTGGTGGTATGGCAGAAATTACTCCTGAAATGGCTATGGCCGGTGGAAAATACGCTATGGTTCTTGGAATACCAACTCTTCAAACAGGAGTATTCGGAGGATTAATGGCAGGTATTATAGCAGCAATTTGTTATAATAAATTTTATAAAACAGAATTACCAGCATTTTTAGGATTCTTTGCAGGAAAAAGGTTAGTACCTATAATGACAGCTATATTAGCTTTCTTATTTGGATTAATTTTACCTACAATATGGTCTCCGATTCAAACAGGACTAGCATCACTTTCTACATTAGCTAACGAAGGAAATACAAATGTTTCGACATTTATATTCGGAGTTATTGAAAGAGCGCTTATTCCATTTGGATTACACCACATATTTTACTCACCATTCTGGTATCAGTTTGGAGAATATAAAAATGCAGCTGGTCAAATAATAAATGGAGATCAAGCTATATGGTTTGCAATGCTACAAGACGGAGTTAAATCTTTCTCAAGCGAAACTTACCAAGGTGCAGGAAAATTCATGACAGGAAAGTTCCCGTTCATGATGTTTGGACTTCCAGCAGCAGCTTTAGCTATGTATCATGAAGCTAAAGATTCTAAAAAGAAAATAGCAGGAGGACTTTTATTCTCTGCAGCATTAACATCTTTCTTAACAGGAATAACAGAACCGCTTGAGTTCTCATTTATATTTGTTGCACCAATTCTTTATGCAGTTCACTGTTTATTCGCAGGACTTTCATTCATGCTTATGAACATGTTCAGTGTTAGAATCGGTATGACTTTCTCAGGAGGAGTTATTGACTATACAGTATTTGGTATTTTACCAGGTACAGATGGATTCCAAACTAATTACTTAATGGTATTAGTAGTTGGAGCAGTTCTTGCAGTAGTTTATTACTTCGGTTTCAGATTTGCTATCAGAAAATTCAACTTAATGACTCCAGGTCGTGAAGATGATAATGAAAGTGATAATGAAGAAAAAGTTGTTTTAGGAAATCAAGAATTAGCAACATTAGTTCAAGCAGCTTTAGGAGGAAAAGATAACTTAGTTTCAATAGATGCTTGTATCACAAGATTAAGATTAGAAGTTAAAGATACAGCATTAGTAAATGATGCAGAGTTAAAGAGATTAGGAGCTTCTGGAGTACTAAAAGTAGGAAAGAATGGAGTTCAAGCAATATTCGGAGCAAAAGCTCAGTTTATAGCTAATGACTTAAAAAGTTTATAAAAAGTTATAATGAAAGAAGCACTCTAAAATTTAGAGTGCTTCTTTAAATTTTAAAAAATGGAGTGGAAATGAAAAAAATTTTTTTAAAAGTTGGAGAAAAAATAAATAATGCTAAACCGATAAAATATATATTAGAAATATGCTTAATAACTTTGATTATTTCAATTTTGATTCCTTTGAGCACTGATATATTTAGAATTATAGTTTCAAAAAATCATAAAATTGATTTGAGAAATTTATACTATGCACCAGGAATATTTTTTAATATATTACCGATAATATTGGTAACAAAAAAAAACCTTTTAATAAAAGATGGACCAGCAAAAGCTATAATACTAATATTTTACTATATTATATTTTTACCAGTGTTGAATCACGTGTTTAAAGATTTGATTTTTCTTCCTGAAAATACTTTTGTATTAAAAATAGTGGCTATTATAAATATAATATTTTTAATACTTTGCCACATAGTGCTTTTTAGATACTCTTTTACAGATGTGATTAAGAAAAAAAGAAAAGTTAGAACAAAGGATATAATTATAACTTTTTCAATATATGTGACAATAGCCTTAAGTTTTGGCTTTGTTTATTTAATAATTGGATTTATGTCGGATGTACCAGTTCTTTCAGGAATAGATTATGAAAAGAGAGGCTTGTATTTTTATTTTAAACATATATATTTTAGTTTTATAACTATAACCTCTGTAGGGTATGGAGACATTTACCCGTTAACGTTTTTGGCTCAATTAGCAGTAATGATAGAAGTTGTTTTGGGAATAGCACTACTGAATTTCACCTTAGGAATAACTTTGAGTTCAGGAATTTTGAATTTCTCAACAGCTAACACTGAGGAAGAAAAACAAAATAATGTAAATGAAGGGTTGGATGAAATGGTAGAAAAAACTATGAAAAAAACTTTTCGCTCAGTAAAAAAAATAAGTGGAATAAAAAAATGGAAAACCGATTAATGGTTTTCCATTTTCCATTTTTTAAACTGAAGTTGGTGCAACCTCAAGACTTTTCTCAGGAAGAATAAGATTTAAGATTACTGCTATTGTACCTGAAACTACGATTCCATATCCACCGAAAATAAGTTTTATAGAATCTGGAAAATGTACAAGAGCATCTGGAACACTTCCAAGTCCATATCCAAGCCCTAAAGATACAGCCAAGATAAGGGCATTTTTACCAACTAAAGCCTCTTTAGTGATCAGATTGATTCCACTAGTAGCTATCATTGCAAAAATCATAATTAAACTTCCACCAATAACGCTTGTAGGAATAATTGTGAAGATAGCTCCAATCTTTGGTATAAAAGCTCCAATGACTAAGAATATAGCTCCAACTCCTACAACGAATCTGCTCATAATTCCAGTCATTGCAATGATACCTGTATTCTGACTAAAAGATGTAGTTGGTAAAATAGAAAAACTTGCAGCAAGCATACTACCAAATCCATCAGCCATAATTCCACCTGAAAGCTCTCTGTCAGTAGTTTCTCTGTTAGCACCACCCATTGTGACTCCAGACATGTCTCCTACTGTTTCCACAGCTGAAACAACGTACATAAGCATCATAGCAAGAACAGCATCCCAATGAAACAAAAACCCGTACATAAAAGGCTTAGGAATAGTTAGGAAAGCTGCTTCACTCATTGGAGCTAAATTTACTTTCCCCATAATTAAAGCAACAATAAATCCAACAATAGTTCCAATAAATATAGAACCGGTACTTAAAATACCTTTAGTAAATTGTTTAAAGAAAATTACAGAAACAAGTACAACAGTTCCTAAAAATAAATTATCTAAAGAACCAAAATCAGGAGCACCTACTCCACCAGCAAAACTTTTAACTCCTACAGGTAAAAGTGATAATCCCATAGAAAGAACAACAACACCAGTAACAATAGGTGGAAAATATTTTCTAATTTTTTTAATATAAAAACCTAAAAAAACTTCGAAAAGTCCTCCAATTAAAGCACCACCTAAAACTGCTTCAAAGCCATATTTTTGACCAATAGAGATAGCCACAGGAACAAAGGCGAAGTTAGTTCCAACAACAATTGGAAGTCTAGCACCAATAGGACCTAAAGAGTAAGCTTGGAGTAGAGTGTTAAGTCCAGCTACTAGCATTGTAGCTTGGAGAAGCATTGTTTTTTGATCGTTTGGAATGCCTAAAATACCAGCTACTATCATAATAGGTGTAATGTTACTGACAAACATTGCTAAGATGTGCTGAAGCCCTAAAGGAAGAGCTATTTTTAAACTTGGTACACCGTCTAAATCATAAGGGGAAATATTTTTATTCATTTTGAAACCTCCTAGAATTTAGCCCACGAGCCTAAAAGTTATATGAGAGTTATATGTAGAAGTTGGAAATAAAAAAAGGATTATTTTCTCCAACTTCTACAAGTGAAAGAAAATAATCCCTTTTTTTCTGGTTATACAAAATTGTACCCCAGAAAGGATATATTTAAAATCACTCATAGGGGCTAATTTAATGGTTAGCCGTAGAAACTCCTGTCCATATCACAGGTATATATGAGCTTTATATATTTTATATGTCACAAATTTATCACACTTAGAAAAAAATGTCAATAAAAATTAAACTCTAATGTATTTCCATTTACCTTTTTTGAAAATATTATAAGCGGCTACAGATCTAAAAGCAAGGTCTGCAGTCATAACTACCCAAGCTCCTAAAAGTCCTGTTTTTATTACTTCTAATAAAAAATAAGTAAGAGGAAGACGAATCAAAAACATTCCCAAAGCAGTGATTACTAAAACAGATTTAGTGCAACCAGCTCCTCTTAACGAACCATTTAGAACCATAGAAACAGCTAAGAACGGTTGACAAATAGAAACTATTCTAAGAGCATCAGAAGCTAAAATTTTTATTTCAGAATCATGCGTAAACATTGAGATAATTGGCTTTGGAAAGATTAAAAAAATCACTCCAAAAGTACTCATAACTAAAACTGCTGTAGCTGTACAAATAAAAGCATATTTTTCAGCTTCTTTTAAAGAGTTTTTTCCAAGTTGTTGACCTACAAGAGTAGTAGAGGCCATAGCAAATCCAAATCCTAAATTAAAGGAAAAAGACTCGGCTGTAAGAGCTATTTTATGTGAAGCATAAGAGATAACCCCGAGTCTTATCACTAAAATTTCAAATATTAACATTCCTACTCTAAAAAGTCCTTGCTCTAAAGCTGCAGGAGCTCCTATATCTAAAATTCTTTTAGTTATGTGTTTGTTATATTTTAAATATTTTTTTGGAATTGTAACCCAAAAATTCTTTTGAATAAAAATCACATAAAAATAGATGAAAGTTACAATTCCTCTAGCAATTGTAGTTGCCCAAGCTGCTCCAGCTACTCCTAAATTCAATTTGAAAATAAAAAGATAATTTAGAAAAATATTTGTAGCAACACTTATAATATTACAGATCATAGGAATCTTAGGTAATCCAACTGCTCTAAAAAGTGAGGCAAAAACAATGTTATAAGCCACAAAGGGAATACCTAAAACTATTGGAGTATAATATTGAAAAGGAAGAATTAAATTTTCGCCCTTAGCGATAAAATTTAAAATTTGTGTTTTGAAAATTAATAAAAACAAAGTGCAAAATATAGCTACAGGAAGAGCTAAAAATATTGTTTGAGCTGTTGTTTCACGGCCCTCTTTTTTATTGGAAGAACCGTGAGCCCTACTCATGATTGCTGTAGTTCCTGTACTTAAAGCAAAGAAAATTGTAGTGATTAAAAGTAGCGGAGAGTTTCCTATGCCAACTGCATTGATAGCTGTTGCTCCCAATCTTCCAACCATAACCATATCAAAAAAACCCAAAAGAGTTTGAACAAACATATCTGCAATAGTAGGTAATGCTAATGTAAAAACAGGACCTATATAGATACGGTTATTCCAATAAATTTTCTTTATTTTTTTTAACACAATTTTTTATTCCTCCCCTCCAAAATATAAAACTTCAGCATGAGCCTCATACCATGGTCCTTCTTCATCTTCGCCAGTTTCTACAAAAAATTCAACTTGAATTTCATCCAAAGTAAATCCAATAGAATCAAATCCAGGATTAAAAATCTCAATTTTGTTGAATTTTATATTTTCAACCTTTTCTAAGATGTTAGGATATTCTTCAAAAAGTTCCATTAAATCCTCTTTTAAAAAGAAACCTTTATCAGAAAAAACTCTGTCTAATTTTCCAATTTGTAATAACGCTTTTTCACTAAACAAAACAATCAACTCCTTTATTTTTTAACAATTTTTTTTAAAAAGTTCATTTTTTTTAAAATAAAAAGATAGAATTTTATCTTTTTTATTTCAAAATCCATCTTATCCAAAGAATGAGTCAGTTTTTTGTCTAACTCCTCTTCTTGAAAAATATTATTTTTCATTTTTTCACCTCATGAACATTTTCTATTAAGGTATTATACCCGATTTTTAAAATTAAACATACATTTTTTCAGAAAAAAATCAGAAGATAACCACTTGTTTTTATTGGTGGGTTTTTTTATTGATATTTTTCTGTATTTGATATATAATATAATGAAATTTATTAAATTCCAAGAGATAAGGAGTATAGCTTATGAAAAACTGTATATTTATAGGTGTGGCAGGTGGAAGTGGAAGTGGAAAAACAACAATTGCTCACAATTTAGTAAAAGCTTTTTCAAAAGAAGATGCAGTATTGGTGGAGCAAGATGCTTATTATAAAGAGATGAACAACTATACTTTAGAAGAAAGAGCTGTTATGAACTTTGATCATCCAAATGCACTTGATTTTCAAATGATGTTTCATCATCTGAAAGAATTGAAAAATGGTCAAGCAATAGAAAGACCTATTTATAATTTTAAAACCCATTCTAGAAATGAAGAAAAAGTTCAAATTCATCCTTCTAAAATAGTTATCGTAGAGGGTATATTAATTTTTGCAGTTAAAGAAATAAGAGACCTTTTTGATGTAAAGATATTTGTAGATACTGATGCAGATGAAATGTTACTAAGAAGAATAGAAAGAGATATTAAAGAGCGTGGACGTAGTTTTGATTCAGTAAAACATCAATATTTAAATACTGTAAAACCAATGTATTTAGAATTTTGTGAACCAAGTAAAAGATATGCTGACATCATAGTTCCTCGTGGTGGAGAAAATGATATAGCAATAAAAATGATAGTTGCAAATTTAAAACGTTATTTAAACAAAGGAACTATGTAAAATAGTAATTAGGGGACAATTATGTATTATAAAGATTTTTTTGAAAAATTAAAAATAGGCGGAATTAAAATGAGAACAGTAATATGCATAGATGGAGTTGTAGGGGTTGGAAAAAGTACGGTTGGAGATTTATTGGCTCAAGAATTAAATACTAGACTTTTTGTAGAGCCGGTTATAGATAACCCTCTTCTAGACAAGTTTTACTATGATAGAAAACAGTATGCTTTTCCATTACAAGTTTTCTTTTTAAATAAGAGGTTTGAAATGATAAAAGATGCCGAAAAATTTGAGAGTTGCATAATGGATAGAAGTATTTATGGAGATGTAATATTTGCTAGAATGCTTATGGAAGATGGAGATATGAGTTCTGATGAATTTAAGATATATGAAGAGCTATTGACTCATATGTTAGAGCATATAGAGCTTCCAAAGCTTATGATATATCTTGAAACTACAGTTGAAAATGCTATTGATAAAATAAAACGTCGTGGAAGAGATTATGAGCAAATAGTTCCTAGAGAGTATTGGCAGAGTTTAAATAAAAATTATTCTAGCTATTTTAAGAGCTATAATTTGTCAGATATTTTAGTAGTTAATGTAGACAATTTAGATATTCGTGATAATTTAGAAGATCGTGAATATTTCTTCAATTTAGTAAAAGAAAAATTAGCAGAGATAGACAATAGAAAATAAAAATTAATTCTGGGGGCGCTATGTTATTTTTTAAAGGATTAATTACAGGGTTTATTCTTTCTTTACCTTTTGGTCCTATGGGAATATACTGTATGGAAAAAACTCTTTCAAAGGGAGAAAAAGAAGGTTTTGTCTCAGCTTTGGGGTTAATTACAGTAGATATGATATACGGAAGTATAGCATTTTTTTTTATAAGAAGTGCTGGTATTGTTATAAAAGAGTATGAAATTTGGGTGAAAGTTGTGGTTGCAATTTTTCTTTTAATTGTAGGTGCAAAAAAATTAAAAGATAAAATAGAACTTCATGAATTAGGAGATAAAGAAAATACTTTATTTCAAAATTATATTACAACATTTTTATTGGCAATTATAAATATAACTGGAATACTTTTGATAATTGGAATATTTACGTCATTAGAAATATATGGTCATCATGGGCTAATTCAACTTGTATTAGGAATAGGTGTAGGGGGATTAAGTTTATGGGGATTGACTACATATCTTCTAAGTCATTTCAGAAAAAAAATTACTGACGCTACTGTAACAAAAATTTCTAAATTTACAGGAGCAATAATTTTTGGGTTTGGTGTATTCACGCTATTGGATATAATCATTTTTTAACACTTTTAATGTTGATGAGGTGAAAAAATTGTTAAACGAATTAAAGAAATTATCAAAATATGATGAAAAAAACAAAAATATAAAAGTAGCTGTAGCTATGAGTGGAGGAGTAGATTCTTCGACGGTGGCTTATTTATTAAAAAAGCAAGGATATGATATTTTTGGAGTTACAATGAAAACTTGTAAAGCTGAAGATTCAGATGCTAAAAAAGTTTGTGAAGATTTAGGAATAGATTACTATCTTTACGATGCCACAGAAAGTTTTAAAACTAAAGTTATAGATGTTTTTGTAGATGAGTATGTTTCAGGAAGAACCCCAAATCCTTGTATGGTATGTAATAGACATGTCAAATTTGGTGAATTGTTAGAGTTTGCAAGATCTAAAGGTGCTGATTTTATGGCAACTGGTCACTATGCTAAAATAATAGATGGAACTTTAGCTATAGGAGATGACCCTAAAAAAGATCAAGTGTATTTTCTTTCGGGAATAAAACGTGAAAATATTCAATATATTATGTTTCCAATAGGAGATTTAGAAAAAACATTGGTTCGTGGTTTGGCTGAGGAATTAGGAGTTAGAGTTTATGATAAAAAAGATTCTCAAGAAATCTGTTTTGTAGATGATGGAAAATTAGGAGAGTTTTTGATAGAAAGAAGTGCTGGTAAAGCTGCTAAAATTGGTAATATTGTAAATAGTGAAGGAAAAATTTTAGGAAAGCATAAAGGAATATCTTTTTATACAATAGGACAAAGAAAAGGACTGGGAATTCCTGGTGAAACTCCTTTATACGTAATAAAACTTGATGCAGAAAAAAATCAAGTGATAGTTGGTTCTAATGAAGAATTGTTTAAAGATAAAATATTGGCAAATCAATTAAATTTTTTAACAGTTAATTCTCTAGAAGAGTTAAAAATTCAAGAAGTGTTTGTAAAAACTAGATCTAGAGATATGTTGCACTCTTGTAAAATTGAAATCTTAGGAGATGATGAGATAGAAATAACGATGACAAGTGAAAAAGTGAGAGCAGTAACTCCAGGTCAAGGAATAGTATTTTATGATAAAATTGGAAGAGTAGTGGCAAGTGGATTTATAAAATAAAGTTGTATAAAAATCTGTAAATTTTTTTAAAATTATAACCTTAGCCAAACATATCTAAGATAGTGTTAGCTATTGGGTATATTTTTATAAGATTTACAGTTTTTTTATAGTATTGAATTATAAGTTATTTTAAAAAACTGAAAATAAAAGGTGGGTAATGTATGGAAAAATTTAAGTACATGGAAGAGTTTGATCATGAGCAACTGATATATTTTTATGATAAAACAACAGGTCTGAAAGGAATAACTTGTATTCATGATACAACTTTAGGACCAGCTCTTGGAGGAACAAGACTTTGGAACTATGCCACAGAAGAAGAAGCAGTTTTAGATGTACTTAGATTAGCTAGAGGAATGACATATAAGGCAGCCTGTGCAGGTCTTAATCTTGGTGGAGGAAAAACAGTACTTATAGGAGATCCTAAAAAGGTAAAAAGTGAAGGCTATTTCAGAGCTTTGGGAAGATATGTTCAAAGTTTAAATGGAAGATATATCACAGCTGAAGATGTAAATACAGGAACTAAGGATATGGTTTATTTATCTATGGAAACAGACCACGTAGTGGGCCTTCCTGGGAAATCAGGGAATCCTTCTCCAGTAACATCTTGGGGAGGATATATGGGAATCCGTGCAGCTCTTAAAGAGGTTTTTGGAAATGATTCTGTAGAAGGGAAAACTTTTGCGATTCAAGGTGCTGGACAAACAGGATATTATTTGATCAAATATCTTTTAGGAGATTATTCAGATGTAAATAATTGGAAAAATTATCCAGATAAAGCTAAAAAAATATACTTCACTGAAATAAATGAATTACATATAGAAAGAATGAAAAAAGAGTTTCCTCAAGTTGAGTTTGTAAAACCTGAAGATATCTATGGACTGGATGTGGATGTATTTTGTCCTTGTGCTTTAGGGGCAGTAATAAACGATGAAACGATTTCACAGTTCAGGGCTAAAATAATAGCTGGAACTTCAAATAATGTACTAAAAGAAGCTAAACATGGAGATGCTTTAAAAGCTGCTGGAATTCTTTATTCTCCGGATTACGTAATAAATGCTGGTGGACTTATAAATGTTTATCACGAACTTTCTGGTTATAATTTTAGGGAAGCTATGAGTGATGTAGATTCCATTTATGATAGACTTCTTGAAATTTATGGAATAGCTAAAATGGAAAATATAGCAGTTTCTAAAGCAGCAGATAGATTTGCTGAGATAAGAATAGAAACAATGAAAAATGTAAGGGCTACATATATAAAAAGATAAAAAATAAAAAGGGTGATCTAACGAGTCATCCTTTTTATATAAATTCAGCTGACAAATTACTAATAAAAAAATTGGACGAGGAGAGTTGAATGAATATATTTAAAAAATTGCATGAAAAAGCCAAAAAAGAACCTAACAAAACCTTGGTTGT
>JBOFFH010000058.1:0-24408 GCA_051648485.1 Fusobacteriaceae bacterium | reverse complement strand
CAGCCTGAACAATTGGAAAAATATTTTAAGTTCAACAAGGAAGATATAAATAAGTTAGAAAAAAGTAAAAAAATAGATTTAATTGAAGAATTAGATAAGTTAAAAAAACAAAAAATTAATCTGTTATTTATGGGAGATGACAATTATCCAGAAACTTTAAAAAATATAACTCAACCTCCAGTTTTCCTATATTGTAAAGGAGATATAAAAAAGCTCAATATGATTAACATAGGTGTAGTTGGAACTAGAAAAAGTAGTTATTATGGAAGGCATTGTTGTGAAAATATAGTAGAAGGTCTTGTAGAAGCAGGAGTTACTACAGTTAGTGGCTTAGCTTTAGGAATTGACACTATTTGCCATAGAAAAACCTTGGAACTAAAAGGAAACACTGTGGCTGTAGTAGGAAGTGGCCTAGATATAATTTATCCCTCTGAAAATAGAGGTCTTTGGCAAGAAATTTCAGAAAAAGGGGTTTTGATTTCAGAATATCCTTTAGGGACCCAGCCTACAGTTTATAACTTTCCTCAAAGAAATAGAATAATAGCAGGACTTTCTAAAGGAGTGGTTGTAATAGAAAGTAAAATAAAAGGTGGAAGTTTAATCACAGCTGAATGTGCATTAGAAGAAAACAGAGATGTTTTTGCAGTTCCTGGAGAAATATTTTCAAGTTTTTCGGCCGGATGTAATGAACTTATAAAAAATAGTCGTGCTAAACTAGTTACTTGTCCCGAAGATATTTTATCTGAGTATAATTTAAAAAGGGATAAAAATATAAAAAAAGAAAAAATAATTTTGAGTGAAGATGAGAAGAAGATATTAGCTGCTTTGTCCAACAATAAAAACTTGGATGAAATACTCATAGAAACTGGAACGAAGGCTCCTGAAGCCCTTGCAATTTTAATAGGTTTAGAAGTCAAAAAATTAGTTTTAAGTCTCCCAGGTGGGAGGTATAAAAAAATATAAATTAAATAAAGACTTGACAAATAGGGAGAAAATAAACTATAACCTAAAAAATGAGAAAAAACGAATATAGGGGTGAAAGATTTGTCAAAAAAGAAATTGGTTATAGTTGAATCTCCAGCTAAAGCTAAAACAATAGAGAAAATATTAGGAAGTTCATATCAAGTAATAGCGTCTTACGGGCATGTAAGAGATTTGCCTAAAACAACTTTAGGAGTTAAAATAGAAGAAAACTTTAAACCAAGTTATTCTACTGTAAGAGGTAAAAAAGAAGTTATTGATAATTTAAAATCTATGGCTAAAAAAGCTTCTAAAGTTTATTTGGCATCCGATCCTGACCGTGAAGGAGAAGCAATAGCTTGGCATATAGCTAAAGTTTTAAAACTAGATGAAAATGATAACAATAGAATAGAGTTCAATGAAATAACTGAGTCGGCAGTAAGTGATTCTATAAAAAATGTAAGAAAAATAGATATGCAAATGGTAGATGCTCAGCAAGCACGTAGAATTTTAGATAGAATTGTAGGATATAAAATAAGTCCATTACTTTGGAAAACTGTGTCTGAAAATACGAGTGCAGGTCGTGTGCAATCAGTGGCACTTAAAATGATATGCGATTTAGAAGATGAAATACAAGCTTTTATTCCAGAAAAGTATTGGAATGTATCTGGAAATTTTGAGAATAGTTTAAAACTAACTTTAAATAAAATAGAAGGAAAAAAGTTTGATCTTTTAAAAGATGAAAAATCAGTTGAAAAATTAAAAGAAATACAAAAAGGTGTAGAGTTTGAAGTAACTAAAGCCAATGTTACAAAAAGAAAAAAATCTCCACCGAATCCTTTGAAAACTAGTACACTTCAGCAATTATCTTCATCTTATTTAGGATTTAGTGCGTCTAAAACAATGAGAGTTGCTCAAACTCTTTATGAAGGTCTCACTATAGATGGAGCTCAAAAAGGTCTTATTACTTATATGAGAACAGATTCTATAAGAATTTCTGAAGAAGCTAAAGATATGGCTAGAAACTTTATAGAAACTAAATATGGAATAGAGTATATAGGGGATAAAAAACCTAAAGAAACTAAAGAAAAGAAAGAAAAAATACAAGATGCCCACGAAGCTGTAAGACCTACAGATGTAAAGTTGAAACCAGAAGAAATAAAATCTGAGTTAGACAGTGATCAATATAAGTTGTACAAACTTATTTGGGATAGATTCTTGATATCTCAAATGGCAAATATGGAATATGAGCAATTTGAAATAGTTTTAAATAAAGATGAATTTGATTTTAGAGGTACTACTAATAAAATAATATTTGATGGATATTATAAAATCTTTAAAGATGAAGAAGAACTACCTCTTGGAGATTTTCCTAAAATAGAAGTGGGAGATATTAAAAAATTAGAACAAATGAACATAAAAGAGGAATGGACAAAACCACCTGCAAGAATGACGGAATCTTCTTTGGTGAAAAAGTTAGAAGCCGAAGGGATTGGAAGACCTTCAACTTATGCTTCTATAATAGAAACACTTAAAAAAAGAGACTATGTAATGGTAGAAAACAAAAGTTTTTTTCCAACTGAACTAGGTGGAGAGGTAAAAAAAGAACTACAAGAGAACTTTAAAAATATCATGAATGTAAAATTTACAGCAGTATTAGAGGATAAATTGGATAAAATTGCTTCAGGTGAAATCATCTGGACAGATGTTATGAAAGAATTTTATGAAGAATTAGAAAAATTTATGGTAAAATATGGAGATAAAGTTGCTGAGTTAGAAAATCGTAGAGTTGTTTCAGATATAAAGTGTGATTGTTCAGATGATTATTTTCTTATGAAAACTGGAAGATTCGGGAAATATTTAGTTTGTGAAAATGAAGCTTGTAAAAAAAATATAACTTTAAAAGGAATAGAACTAAGTAAAAGTGAAATAGAAACTGGATTTATTAAAGTAAAAGAGAAAGTTGAACTTAGGGATAAAGAGAAAAAAGGAAAACTGACAAATTTCTTAACTGAAGCAGGAATTCCTTATCTTTTAAAATTAGGAAGATTTGGAAGTTACTTAGAGAGTGAGAATTTTTCTGAAGATAATTTAAGAGCTTCTCTTCCAGGAGAGATAAAAAAATTGATAATAGAAGAAAAATTAGAAGAAATAGATGGAGTAGTTCAGATAAAAGAATACATGGATAAAATTAAAAAAGAAGAACAGGAAATATTGTCAAAATCTGGAGTTTGTGAAAAATGTGGACAACCTTTCAAAGTAAATCGTGGAAGATTTGGAAAGTTTTTAAGTTGTATAGGGTACCCAGTTTGTGAAAATATTAAAAAGCTCGATAAAGAAGGCAACATAATCATAGAAACTGAAAAAAAAGAGAAAAAAGTAACTACAAAAAAGAAAGCTCCAGTAAAAAAGAAAACGGTAACAAAATCAAAAAAGAAAGTTTAATCTAATTTTATAAATAGAAAGAGGTAAAAAAATGAAAAAAGAAGTAATAGTAGTAGGAGCAGGTTTAGCTGGAAGTGAAGCAGCTTACCAACTTGCTAAAAGAGGAATAAAAGTAAAACTTTATGAGATGAGACCTAAGGTAACAACAGAAGCTCATATAACAGATAAGTTTGGAGAATTAGTTTGTAGTAATTCATTTGGTGGAGATCATTTAGGAAATGCTTCTGGTCTTATGAAAGAAGAGCTACGTAAATTAGGTTCTAAACTAATAGAAATAGCAGATGCACATAAAGTTCCAGCAGGACAAGCCTTAGCTGTGGACAGAGAAGGTTTTTCTGAAGCGATAACTAAAGCTTTAGAAAATGAGCCTAATATTGAGATAATAAAAGAAGAGCTCATAACTTTACCTAAGGATAAAATTATACTTATAGCTTCTGGACCTTTAACTTCTGAAAGTTTTTCTGAAGAAATATTGAAGCTTACAGAAGCAGAATCTCTTTATTTTTATGATGCAGCAGCTCCTATAGTGACTTTAGAATCAATAGATATGGATAAAGTTTATTTCCAATCTAGATATGATAAAGGAGATGGAGAATATATAAACTGCCCCATGAATAAAGAGGAATATGGAACTTTTTATAATGCACTCATAACCGCTGAAAGAGCTCCTCTTAAAAAATTCGAAGAGGAAAAACTTTTTGAAGCTTGCATGCCTGTAGAAAGAATAGCTGCTCGTGGAGAAAGAACACTACTTTTTGGACCACTTAAACCTAAGGGCTTAACTAATCCAAAAACAGATAGATGGGACCATGCAGTTGTTCAACTTCGTCAAGATGACAAAGATGGAAAATTATATAATTTAGTAGGTTTTCAAACTAATTTGAAATTTGGAGAACAAAAAAGAGTTTTCTCTATGATACCAGGTCTTGAAAATGCTGAATTTGTTAGATATGGTGTAATGCACAGAAATACATTTATAAATTCTACTAAACTATTAAACCCTACTTTAAATATGAAGAATCATGAAAATATTTATTTTGCAGGTCAAATAACAGGAGGAGAAGGTTATGTTTGTGCTATGGCTACAGGGCTTATGGCGGCAATAAATATAGCTAATAAATTTGAAAACAAACCTGAATTTGTCTTAGATGATAGAAGTGCAATAGGTTCTATTATAAAATACATAACTGAAGATAAAAAGAATTTCCAACCTATGGGTCCAAATTTCGGAATAATAAGATCTTTAGAAGAAAGAGTTAGGGATAAGAAGCTTAAATATAATATGATTTCAGAAATAGCTTTAAAGTATTTGGCTGAAGAATTGGATAAAATAAAATAGTTTGGAGTGAAAAAATGCTGAATTTGGAAAGTTTAATAAAAGAGTTTTTATACTATCTAGAGTTTGGAGAATCAAGAAGTATAAATAGTATAAAATGTTTAGCTAGTGATTTAAAACAGTTTAAAATTTTTGTTTTAGAGAGAGATGAAATTGAGAAAATAGATGACATAACTCAATTTACAATTAGAAGTTTTTTAACTTCTTTAGGAAAAAAAGGAGTCAATAAACGTTCTCTAAATAGAAAACTTTCCACAGTAAAAAGTTTTTTCAGATACTTGATAGAAAATGAGAAAACAGAAAAAAATCCAGCACTTTTGGTGGAAACACCAAGCTTTGAAATAGATTCTCCAGATATAATAACATATGCAGAGATAGAAAAGCTTAGAGCAATGATATCTTTAAAAAATATAAGTGGAATTAGAGATAGACTTATTATTGAACTGCTTTATTCTTCAGGAGTCACTTGTCAGGAACTTCTTTTTTTAGGAGAAAAAGTTTTTAACCTTGAAAATAGAGAACTTCAAATATTGAGAGATAAGTCTTATCGAATAGTTTTTTTTAGTGAAAGAGCTAAAGAGTTTTTTAAAAATTATATAGAATTAAAAAAAGAAAAGTATAAAGAAAAATATAATTCAAATATACTTTTCGTAAATAATTCAGGAACTAGATTGAGTGATCGATCCCTTAGAAGACTTCTAGATAGGTATGCCAAAAGAGCTGGAATAGAAAGAGAGATAGGGCCATATATGTTTAGACATACTTTTGCAGCACATATGTTGCTAAATAATATGGAGCTTGAAATGTTAAAAAATCTTATGGGACATTCCTCTATAGAAATCACTAAAAAATATAAAGCGATAGTAAAAAATCCTAAAATATTTCATAATGTTATAATGAAAAGAAAGGAAGATTATGAATAAAATAAAAGCAACAACAATAATAGCTATAAAAAAAGGAAATAAAGTTGCTATGGCTGGAGATGGACAAGTAACTTTTGGAGATGTAATAATAAAAAATAGTGCAAAAAAAATAAGAAAAATAGAGAACTATAATGTACTTATGGGATTTGCAGGAACAGCCTCTGATGCTTTTGCTTTAATGGAAAAATTTGAATTGAAATTGGAAGAGTTTCAAGGAAATTTAAAAAAAGCTTCTGTAGAATTGGCAAAAGAATGGAGAAATGATAAGGCTTTAAGAATGCTAGAAGCTATGCTGATAGTGGCTGATAAAACAGCTCTTTTAATAGTTTCAGGAACTGGAGATGTAATAGAAAATGAAGATGGTATAGCAGTAATAGGAAGCGGTGGAAACTATGCCTATGCAGCGGCTAAAGGTCTTTTAAAGCACACAGAGTTGTCAGCAGAAAAAATAGCAGTGGAAGCTATGAAAATAGCAGGAGATATGTGTATATATACAAATTCTAATATAAGTGTAGAAACAATTTAATAAAAAACGGAGTTGAGAAAGAATGAAAAAAGATTGCGTAGGATGTGGAATAGAATTACAAGGAGAGTTTCCTAATAAAGAGGGTTACTTACAACCAGAAGTATTAAAAGAATCAAGAAAAGAGCATTACTGTCAAAGATGTTTTAAAATAAAAAATTATGGAAAAAATATACCAGTAGAGTTATCTAGAGAAGACTACAGAAAAGAGGTTGCTATAGCTTCAGATTCTGCAGATGTTGCATTGGCAGTTTTTGATATTATAGATTTTGAAGGTTCATTTGATGTCGAAATTTTAGATATCTTAAGAGAAATGGAATCTATTATAGTTATAAATAAATTAGACCTTATCCCAGAAGAAAAGCATCCTTCAGAAGTGGCACATTGGGTAAAAAATAGACTGGCAGAAGAAGGTATAGCACCATTAGATATAGCCATAGTAAGTAGTAAAAATGGTTATGGAATAAATGGAATTTATAAAAAAATAAATCATTTTTATCCAAATGGAGCAAAAGTAGTAGTTATGGGAGTAACAAATGTTGGAAAATCAAGTATAGTGAACAGACTTTTAGGAACAAAAACATTAACAGTTTCTAAATATCCAGGAACAACTTTAAAAATAAATAAGCAAATTATTCCTAAAACAAATATAACTCTTATTGATACACCGGGTCTTATTCCTCATGACAGAATTTCAGATTTAGTTTGTGGAGAATGTAATTTGAAAATAATACCATCTTCAGAAATTTCAAGAAAAACATACAAATTAGAAGCAGGTAGAGTTATATTTATGGGTGGATTACTGAATTTCAAAGTAACAGAAATAGAAGAAAGTAAACCTATAATTTCTGTGTTTGCTTCTAAAAATGTGAATTTCTTAGAAACAAATGCTGAAAAACAAAAAGAATATTTAGAATCATATAGAACAGATGTTTTTGAAATTCCTTGTGAAAAATGTGCTGAAGAATACAACAAGCAAAAATTCAAAAAAGAAACATTAACAATTGATACGGGTGAAGAGTTGGCAATAAAAGGTTTAGGATGGATTACTGTGAAAAGAGGGCCATTACATATTGAATTGATACTTCCAAATAGTATAGAACCGATTGTAAGAAAAGCTTTTATAAAACCTAAAAGATAGGATAAACTATGAAAATTAAACTAAAAGAAAGTTTCAAATTCATATTTGAAATAATAGTGATCATAGTAGTTATTTGTTCTGCAATGTTTTATGGATTTTACTACAAGGTGAATGATATTAAAGATGCTGATAAAGCAGAGTTAACAATTAATAAGATAGTAAAACTTAGAATGGCTTTAGAAAAATATCAAGAGATAGCAGGTCATTATCCAGATTTAAGTAAAAATGAAGAAGTTAAGAGTAATCTTTTTATTTTGGATTATATTTCAGAAAAAGGTAAAAAAGTATCTTTCGGAGATATTTATGGACAGCAAAATATAGATTTTACAGAATTGACAACAACCCTGGAAGAAAATAATAAAATTTACCCAGTAACTGTTTTTAAAAATCTAACTTTAAATGGTGGTTGGAACTATAATAAAAGAACAGGAGAGATAAGAGCTAACCTTCCAGAAAATATCTATGGACAAAATATAATTTGGACAGAAGAATAAGTTATGTTATAATAAATTGCCTTTAAGGCTGAAAAAACAACTTATTTTTAGAAATGGAGTGAGAATATGAAGTATGATATTATATTTATGGGTGGAGGACAAGCAGGAGTTTTCGGAGCTTATGAAGCTATCAGAAAAAATCCGAAAACTAAAATTTTGGTTTTAGACAAGGGAAAAATGCTAAGTCAAAGAGTTTGTCCTAAGGAAAAATTAGGGAAATGTGTAAAATGTCCAACATGTGCAATAATATATGGTGTAAGTGGAGCAGGTGCTTTTTCAGATTCTAAATTTAATATGGATTATAGAGTTGGTGGAGATATCTACACTGTTGTAGGAAAAACATTAGTAAATGAAGTTATAAACTATGTCGTTGATATATACAGGGATTTTGGTTTTAATGAGCAGCCCTCTGGTTTAGTTTATAATACAACAATGGAAGAAATTAAAAAAAGATGTATTGAAAACAATGTTCAGTTAGTCGATACTCCAACAATGCATTTAGGAACAGATGGATCTCGTGCACTTTATTCTAGACTATTGGGTTCTCTTTTAGAATCTGGAGTAGAATTTGTCACAGAAAGAGATTTACAAGAATTTATAATAGAAGCTGGAAAAGTAAAAGGTGTAAGAGTAACTTCTAAAGGAAAAACTGAAGATTACTATTCTGATAATGTAGTTGTAGCTGTAGGTAGAAGTGGAGCTAAAAAACTTAAAGATATATGCATTTCTCAAAATATAAATTATGAGAATGGTGCGATCGATTTAGGAGTAAGAGCAGAAATTCCTGATATAGTTATGAAAGACATAAATGAAAACTTTTATGAAGCAAAAATGATATATCATACTCCAATTTATAATGATAAAATGAGAACTTTCTGTAGCAATCCTAGTGGATTTATAGCTATAGAAAAACATAGTGATGATGTTGTATTGGCTAATGGTCATGCATACAAAGATAAAAAATCTAAAAATACCAATTTAGCACTATTATGTACAAAAACTTTTACAGAACCTTTCAACCAGCCATTTGAATATGCAACTTCAATTGCAAAAATGACTTCTATGCTTACAGATGGAAAAATTTTAGTTCAATCTTATGGAGATTTGAAAGCAGGAAGACGTTCAACTGAAGAAAGTTTATCAAGATTAAATATAGTTCCAACAACAGAAGATTATGTTGCTGGAGATATAGCACTAGCTTGTCCAAAAAGAATTTTAGATAATATCATGCAGTTTATAGAAGTACACGATAAAATAGCTCCTGGATTTGCTTCTAGTGATCTATTACTTTATTTCCCTGAAATAAAGTTTCGTAGTACAAGAATAGAAATAGATAAAAATATGGAAACAAATATAAAAGGACTTTATGCAGCTGGAGACGGTTCAGGATATGGAAGCGGGCTGAATATAGCAGCAGTTATGGGGATATTGGCAGTAAGAAGCATATTTAAATAAATTAGAATAAAAAGGATGGCTAAAAGTCGTCCTTTTTTTTGTTTAAAACTTGCACTAAAAAAAACAAGCTAGTTATTGAATTTGAGTTATAATTGTGGTATATTAAAAATGTAGATTGAAGAAACAGGAGGAAACAATGGGATTTTTTAGTAAAATTTTTGGAAAAAAAAATAAAAATGTAGAAGTAGAATTAGATAAACATTCAAAAGAGCTCCAAAAAGCTGAATTAACGCAGGAAGAAATAAAGAAAATAGAAAATGAAGTAAAAGCAGGGATAAAAGAAGATGAAGAAAATTTTCAAGAAAATATTTTAGATAAAGTAGTAGTGGTAGAAAAGAAAAATGAAGAACAAGAAAAAAAGAAAACTTTTTTCAATTCTTTAAAAGATAAATTGTTTAATTCAAGACAAGGATTTTTTAAATCCATAAAGAAATTTTTCACAGGAAGAACAGTCATAAATGATGAAATGTATGAAGAACTTGAAGAATTATTAGTTCAATCAGATATAGGTTTAGAGATGACTGTTAAAATTATAGAAGAATTAGAAAATGAAGTTAAAAAAAGAGGAATAAAAGATCCAGAAGCAGTTTATCTTATTTTAAAAGAAGTTATGGAAGGATTTATAATTTCAACTGGAACTACTTTAGAAATAAAAGAAAATAAAATGAATGTAATTCTTGTTGTAGGAGTAAATGGAGTAGGTAAAACGACAACAATAGGAAAACTAGCTTCTAAATATACAAAACTTGGAAAAAAAGTTGTAATAGGTGCAGGAGACACGTTTCGTGCAGCAGCAGTTGAGCAAATTGAAGAGTGGGCTAAAAGAGCAGGTGCTGAGCTTGTGAAACCTCAAAAAGAGGGAGCTGATCCAGGAGCAGTTGTGTTTGATACTTTAAAAATTGCCGAAGAAAAAGGCGCAGATATAGTTATAATAGATACTGCAGGAAGACTTCACAACAAAAATAATTTAATGGCAGAACTAGAAAAAATAAATAACATAATAAAAAAGAAAATAGGAGAAAATTCTTATGAATCTCTTTTAGTTATAGATGGAACTACAGGACAAAATGGTCTTGCTCAAGCTAAGGTTTTTAATGAAGTTACTGAATTAACAGGATTTGTAATTACTAAATTAGATGGAACAGCTAAAGGTGGAATTTTATTTGCAGTTTCTGAGGCTATAAAAAAACCCATAAAGTTTATAGGTGTAGGAGAAGGAATAGAAGATTTAAGAGAATTTAATTTAAAAGAATACATAGAAGCAATTTTTGAATAGTTGTACAAAAAGATAAAAAAATTAAAATTCAATAAAAAAAGCTGTTAATTTTTAATTAAATTTGTTACTATAGCATATGAGCAATTTTGAACAGTTGTACAAAAAGATTGAAATTTTTAAAATTCAATAAAAAAAGCTGTTAATTTTTAATTAAATTTGTTAATATATAGTTAACAAACCAAAGGAGTGATAAAATGAATTTTATAAATGGAATAAGAGAAAAAGCTAAGAAAAACATAAAAAGAATAGTACTACCTGAGGCAACTGATGAAAGAGTTGTAAAAGCCGCAATAGAAATAGTTGCAGCACAACTGGCTACACCAGTGCTTATAGGAAATTCGATAGAGATAGAAAAAATTGCTAAAACAGCAAACTTAAAATTAGATGGAGTTGAAATAATAAATCCTTCAACTTTTGAAAAGTTAGATTCATACGTAGCTAAACTTTATGAAATGAGAGCAGCTAAAGGAATGACAGAAGAAAAAGCAAAAGAAACTCTGATTTCAGATGTAAACTTTTTTGGTGCTATGATGGTAAAAATGAAAGATGTAGATGGAATGGTATCAGGTTCTGATTCTCCAACAGCTAACGTATTAAGAGCTGGACTTCAAGTTGTAGGAACAAAACCAGGAGTAAAAACAGTTTCTTCTGTATTTGTGATGGAACTTAGAGAAAAAACAGAGCAGTATGGAGAAGTTTTAATATTCGGAGACTGTGCAGTAATACCAGAGCCAACATCAGCTCAGTTAGCTGATATAGCTTCAGAAGCAGCATTAACAGCAAGAGAAGTTGTAGGAATAGTTCCTAAAGTTGCTCTTATGAGTTTCTCAACTAAAGGATCAGCTAAACATGCTGTTGTAGATGTAGTTATAGAAGCTGGAAAAATTTTAAGAGAAAGAGCTGTAGATTTTGAATTTGAAGAAGAGGTTCAAGCAGATGCAGCATTAGTAGCAGCAGTAGGACTTAAAAAAGCTCCTAATTCAAAAGTTGCAGGTCATGCAAATATACTTATATTCCCTAATTTAGCAGCAGGAAATATCGGATACAAATTAGTTCAAAGACTTGCTGGTGCTGAAGCTCATGGGCCATTAATTCAAGGATTAGCAGCTCCTATAAATGATCTTTCAAGAGGATGTTCAGTGGAAGATATTGTAAATTTAACAGCTATAACTTCAGTTCAAGCTGGGAAATAATTTCTAAAATTAATACAAAAAAATAAATAAATAAATTAAATTAAAAGGAGAAAAAATGAAAGTATTAGTAATAAATGCTGGAAGTTCATCATTAAAGTATCAGCTTTTAAACCCTTCTACAGGAGAGATATTCGCAATAGGTCTTTGTGATAGAATAGGAATATCTCACTCTAAGCTAGATTATGAAGTTCCTGCAAAGGATTTCGAATTAGAGATTAAACATGATATCCCTAATCACAAAGTTGCTTTAGAGATGGTACTAGAAGCTATAGTAAATCCAATTCATGGAGTACTAGCTTCAATAGAAGAAATTGATGCTATAGGTCATAGAGTTGTTCATGGAGGAGAAGAGTTTCCAACTTCTATTTTAGTTACAGAAGAAGTAGTCAAAGGAATCGAGGCTTTAAGTGAGTTAGCACCACTTCATAATCCAGCAAACTTAATGGGTATCAAAACTTGCCTGGAACTTATGCCTGGAAAACCAAATGTAGCAGTATTTGATACAGCGTTCCACCAAACTATGTCTGCAGAAGCATTTATGTATGCTCTTCCATATGAGGATTACAAAGAATTAAAAGTTAGAAAATATGGATTCCACGGTACATCTCACCTATTTGTTTCTGAAACAATGAGAGAAATCATGGGAAATCCTAAAGAATCTAAAATTATAGTTTGTCACTTAGGAAATGGAGCTTCTGTTTCGGCTGTTAAGAATGGAAAATCAGTAGATACTTCAATGGGATTAACTCCACTACAAGGCTTAATGATGGGAACAAGAGCCGGAGATATGGATCCTGCAGCAGTTTTGTTTGTGAAAAACAAAAGAAATTTAACTGATAAAGAGATGGATGATAGAATGAATAAAAAATCTGGAATCTTAGGAATTTACGGTGCTTCTTCAGATGCTAGAGATATGAGAAATGCAGTTCAAGCAGGAGAAGAAAGAGCTAAATTAGCTGAAAGCATGTTTATCTATAGATTGAAAAGCTACATTGGAGCTTATATAGCAGCAATGGGTGGAGTAGATGCTATCTGTTTCACAGGTGGAGTTGGAGAAAACTATGTAGGTATAAGAGCAGGAGCTGTAGAAGGTCTTGAATTCTTAGGAATTAAAATGGATTTAGAAATAAATGAAACTAGAAAAAAAGGAAATGTAAAACTTTCTACAGAAGAATCAAAAGTATTAATTTACAAAATACCTACAAATGAAGAGTTAGTAATAGCTAGAGATACATACTCAATAGTTACTAAAAAATAGAGAGTTTAGAAAAAAGATTAGAAATATTTTTAAAAATAAAAAAAATCTGGAGGAAAATTATGTCTATTAAAATGAAAACAATGGATGGAAACGAAGCGGCAGCATGGGCATCATATGCATTTACAGAAGTTGCAGGAATTTATCCAATAACACCTTCAACACCAATGGCAGAGTATACAGATGAGTGGGCAGCAAGAGGTCACAAAAATATGTTTGGAGTACCTGTAAAGTTAGTTGAAATGCAATCAGAAGCTGGAGCAGCTGGAACTGTGCATGGATCATTACAAGCAGGAGCATTAACAACAACATATACAGCTTCTCAAGGATTATTATTAAAAATACCTAATATGTATAAAATTGCTGGAGAATTATTACCAGGAGTTATTCATGTAGCGGCAAGAGCACTTTCTGCTCAAGCTTTATCAATATTTGGAGATCATCAAGATGTTTATGCAGCTAGACAAACTGGATTTGCTATGCTTGCAACAAACTCTGTACAAGAAGTAATGGATTTAGCAGGATTAGCTCACTTAGCAGCTATAAAATCTAGAGTTCCATTTATGCATTTCTTTGACGGGTTCAGAACTTCTCATGAAATTCAAAAAATTGAAGTAATGGACTATGATGTATACCGTAATTTAATAGATATGGATGCAGTAAACGCTTTCCGTAATTCAGCTTTAAATCCAGAGCATCCAGTAACTAGAGGAACAGCTCAAAATGATGATATTTATTTCCAAACAAGAGAAGTATCTAATAAATTTTATGATGCAGTGCCTGATATAGTTGCTGATTATATGAAAGAAATTTCAAAAGTAACAGGAAGAGATTACAAACCATTTAACTACTATGGAGCACCAGATGCAGAAAATGTTATAATAGCTATGGGGTCAGTTGTAGAAGCAACTAAAGAAGTAGTAGATATGATGCTTTTAGAAGGAAAAAAAGTAGGAATACTTTCAGTTCATCTATATAGACCATTCTCAGAAAAGTATTTCTTTGATCAGTTACCAAAAACAGTTAAAAAAATAGCTGTATTAGATAGAACAAAAGAGCCAGGAGCTTTAGCTGAGCCATTGCATTTAGATATCAAATCATTGTTCTACAACAAAGAAAATTCACCAGTTATAGTTGGAGGAAGATATGGACTATCTTCAAAAGATGTAACACCTGCTCAAATAGTTGCAGTTTATAACAATCTAGCATTAGAAACTCCAAGAGATAGATTTACTGTTGGAATAAA
Source organism: Fusobacteriaceae bacterium (assembly GCA_051648485.1). Lineage (GTDB taxonomy): Bacteria > Fusobacteriota > Fusobacteriia > Fusobacteriales > Fusobacteriaceae > JAGNZR01. The sequence goes on along the minus strand of JBOFFH010000058.1, from coordinate 10,161 downwards.
TGATGATGTAACTTTCTTATCATTAGATTTACCTGAAAATGTAGTTGTAGACATTCCAGGACAAACAGAGTGTCTATTCTTTGGACTAGGATCAGATGGAACAGTTGGAGCTAACAAAAACTCAATAAAAATCATAGGAGATAAAACATCTCTATATGCTCAAGGGTATTTTGCATATGATTCTAAAAAATCAGGAGGAGTTACAAGATCTCATTTAAGATTTGGTAAATCACCTATTCACTCTACATATTTAGTAACTGAACCTAATTTTGTAGCTTGTACAGTACCAACTTACTTACATCAATATGATATGGTTGGAGGATTAAAAAAAGGCGGAACATTCCTACTTAACTGTATATGGGATAAAAATGAAGTTTTAAAGAACTTACCTAACTCTGTAAAAAGAGCATTGGCTAAAGCTGAAGCTAAGTTCTATACAATTGATGCAACTAAACTTGGAAAAGAGATTGGTTTAGGAAACAGAACTAATACGATAATGCAATCAGCATTCTTTAAACTTTCAAAAGTTATTGATTTTGCTGAAGCACAAGGATATATGAAAGAGTATGCTGAGAAAACATATGGTAAAAAAGGTGGAGAAATTGTTAAGATGAACTGTGATGCAATTGATAAAGGTGCAGATGAAATAGTTGAAATAACAGTAGATCCAGCTTGGATAAACTTAGCTGATGAAGCATCTGCATGTGATTTAGGAGGATGTTCTTGTTCAGAAAGTTCTTGTGGAATCGACAAAACAGCGGCTTTTGCTCAGAAAATAGCAGCTCCAATAAATGCAATAAAAGGAAACGATTTACCAGTTTCTACATTCGTAGGATATGAGGATGGAACTTTTGAAAATGGATTAGCAGCTTATGAGAAAAGAGATATAGCTGTAACAGTTCCTAAATGGATACCTGAAAATTGTATTCAGTGTAATCAGTGTGCATATGTTTGTCCACATGCAGTAATCAGACCATTCTTACTAACAGAAGAAGAAAAAGCTGCAGCTCCTAACGAATTAAAAACTTTAAAAGCTATGGGTAAAGGCTTAGAAAATTTAAGCTTTAAAATTCAAGTTTCTACATTAGATTGTACAGGATGTGGGTCATGTGCTCATGTATGTCCAGCTAAAAATAAAGCATTAGTTATGGTTCCAACAGCTGAAGAAAAAGAAGCTGGAGAAGTTGAAAATGCTGAATATTTATTCAATGAAGTTACTTACAAAGATAATATTTTAGATAAAGCTACAGTAAAAGGTTCACAGTTTGCTCAACCAATGTTTGAGTTCCATGGAGCTTGTGCTGGATGTGGAGAAACACCTTATATCAAAAATATAACTCAACAATTCGGAGATAGAATGATGATTGCCAATGCTACTGGATGTTCTTCAATATACGGTGGTTCAGCTCCTTCAACTCCTTATACAACTAACAAATGTGGACATGGACCTTCATGGGGATCTTCTTTATTTGAAGATAATGCAGAATTTGGATTTGGAATGCAAGTAGCTGTAGAAACGATGAGAGATAGAATTCAACACATATTTGAAACTACTGAAATGCCAGCTGAAATGAAAGAGCTAGCTAATGAGTGGATAGCAAACAGAACTAACGGAGAAATAACTAAAGAAGTAACAGCTAAATTAGTTCCAATGTTAGAAGCATCAGCAGAAAAAGGTTGTCAATCTTGTAAAGATTTATTAACATTAAAGCAATATTTTGTTAAGAAGTCTCAGTGGATATTTGGAGGAGACGGATGGGCTTATGATATCGGTTATGGAGGACTTGATCACGTATTAGCTTCAAACAGTGATATCAATGTATTAGTAATGGATACAGAAATCTATTCAAATACAGGAGGACAAGCTTCTAAATCTACTCAAACAGGAGCAGTTGCTAAATTTGCTGCAGCTGGAAAATCAATCAAGAAAAAAGATTTAGCTGCTATATCAATGTCATATGGACATATTTATGTAGCTCAAGTTTCAATGGGTGCAAACCAAGGACAATTCCTAAAAGCTATTAAAGAAGCTGAGGCATATGCAGGACCATCTTTAATCATAGCTTATTCACCTTGTATAAGTCATGGTGTTAAAAAAGGTATGGGAGCTTCTCAAACTGAGATGAAGCTAGCTACTGAGTGTGGATACTGGCCAATATTTAGATACAATCCTCTTCTTGAATTAGAAGGAAAAAATCCTCTTCAAATGGATTCTAAAGCACCACTTTGGGAAAAGTATCACGATTACCTAATGGGAGAAGTTAGATATGCTACACTAACTAAATCAAACCCAGGGCATGCAACAGAATTATTTGCAAGAAATAAAGCTGAAGCTCAAAGAAGATATAGACAGTATGAGAGACTAGCAGCAATGGATTTCTCTACTGAGAAAAAAGACTAATTTTCAAAATAAAAGGAGGAAAACCTAAGAAATTAAGGTTTTTCTCCTTTTTTCTTTGTAAAAATATGATATAATAGCTCAGAAGGAATTTTTAAGGGGGAATTTTGTGTCTTTAATTTTAAAAGTAATATTATTATTATTGAATTTGATCTTAGGAGGATTCATATTTTATACATATAGTAAATCTTTAGGAGTGTATATATTTTTACTTTTTTTCTATCAGATTTATGTTTATATGAGCATGAAAAGTTTAAATAGAATGAACTATTTTAATAAAAGATCCAAAATAGCTTCTATGATTTTCAATTTTGTATTAATTGCTATAATTGCAAGACTTGCTGATGTACAAATAATAAAAGGAAACTACTATGAAGAGTTATTGAATAAGCAAAGTAAAATGAACATAAAAAAACAAGGAAAAAGAGGAACTATATTTGATAACACTGGAAAGCAGCTAGCTTTTAATAGAGTAAGATACAATGTAATAGTTGATCCTAGTGAAGTTTCGACCGATGAAAAATCGATTTTATTTTTAGAAGAGTTAAAAAAACAAAATATTTTAACAGGAGATTTAAAAAAATTAAAAGAGGAACTCCAAATTCTTGGTGATAGAAAAAGTAAATATAAAGTCATAGAAAGAAGAATAGACGAAGATAAAAAAGATGAAATATTAGAGCTTGTAAAAGTGATGAAAATAAAAAGAAATAATATTTTCTTTGAGCCAATAGTTGAAAGAGAGTATTATAGAAAATCATTGTATCAAAATTTAGTTGGAAATATAGGATTTACTCAAAATGTATCAGGGTTTGAAAAAATCGGAAACTTTGGTGTTGAAAAGTTTTATGAAAATTATTTGAAAGCTAAAACATTAAAGTTAGAAGTAAGAGGAACTAAAAGTAGAGATATAAAACTTCCAACTTCTGGAGATAGAATAGAGAGATCATTAGATGGAAATAATGTATATTTGACAATAAATGACGAAATAAATTATATATTGAATGATGAAATGGAAAAACAATTTCATCATACTAGTGCAGAAGAATCTTATGCAGTAATAATGAATCCAAATAACGGAAAAATAATTGCAACTTCATATTTTACTAGAAGTAGTAGAGATTTGAGAAATCCAATATTTCAAGACCAATTTGAACCAGGTTCAACTTTCAAACCACTCATAGTAGGGGCAGCTTTAGAGGATAAATATATTAAAAAAGATAGTTTGTTTGATGTTGGGAATGGAACTATTCGTAAGTTTAAGCACACGATAAAAGAAGCAAGTAGATCTACCCGTGGAATTTTGACTACAGAAGACATTCTAAAAAAATCTAGTAACGTTGGAATGGTTTTGATTGGTGATAAATACACTGATGAAAAATTTGAAGAAGTGCTGAAAAGATATGGACTTTATGAGAAAACGGGAATAGATTTTCCGAGTGAGCTTAGACCTAATGCTACTCATTATGAAAAATGGGACAAATTAAAAAGAAGTACTATGTCTTTTGGACAAGGAATAGTTGTAACACCAATTCAGATGATAACTGCATTTTCAGCAGTAATAAATGGTGGGATTCTTTATGAACCTTATATGGTTGAAAAAATCGAAACTCAAGATGGAAAAGTTATTCGTAGAAATTTACCTAATCCTATAAGAAGAGTTTTATCTGAAAAAAATTCTGAAATAATAAAAGGTATGCTCGAAAATACAGTAGCAACAGGTGGTGGTAAAAAAGCAATAGTAAATGGCTATAGATTGGGTGGAAAAACAGGAACAGCACAGGTTGCAAAACCAGGTGGTGGATATTTTAAAAGTGAGTATCTAGCATCTTTTATAGGTTTTTTACCAGTAGAAAAACCAGAATATGTTATTTTAATTATGTTTATGAAGCCACAAGCTGAAAAAATTTATGAAAGATTTGGTGGTTCAGTGTCAGCCCCAATTTTTGGAGAAGTAGTGGGTAGAATCACGAAAAATAAAAATATGCTTCCGACAAATGTGAGAAGATTTCCAGCTGACAATGATGCAAGAAAAGAAGATACAGTAATATTGGATAGAGGTTTGGTCAATAATCCTGAAAATATAGAGTATGAAATAATGCCAGATTTAAAAGATCTAACTACGAGTGAAATATTGACTATTTTTAAAAATAGTAAATATGAGTTAGAAATAAAGGGAAAAGGAGTTGTGAAAACTCAATTTCCAGAAGCAGGAACAGATTTGAAAATTTTTGATAAAATCCAATTAAATCTAGAAAGTGGGGAACTTTAATGAAGTATTATAACTTGTATGTAGAAGGAACCAATGATTTATACACTTATTCAGATGAAAAAAATGAATATAATGTAGGAGATATTGTAGTTGTAGATTTTAGATACAAAGAGAGAATGGCTATTGTAGTAATTGAAGCTAAAGATGAAAATTTCAAATTTAAAGTTTTAAATATAAAAAGAAAAGCAGAGAATAGTTTTAGTTATGAAAAAAGTTATATAGACTTGTTGCTTTGGGTAAAAAAGTACTATGTTTCTAGCTATTCCTCTGTATTCACCATGCTGAATAGTAAAAAAACAAAAGTTAAATATATAGAACAATACAGACTTTTGGAAAAAAATCTAGATGACACTCTTGAAAGTAAAAATTTGAAAAAATATTTTAAAAAGAAAACAGAAATAAAAACTGTATTTTTTAATAAAAAATACACAAAAGATGAAATAAACATTTTTTTAGAAAAAAAATACATTGTTTTAGAGAAAATAGTTCAAGAGGGAGATAAAATATATTTTGAAGATTTTATTGGCAAAGATGAATTACCAGAAAAAACAGAACTTAATTGCGAACAATTAGAAATAAAAACCAATATAGAAAAAGACCCTAAAAAATATTTTCTTTTAAGAGGAGTTACTGGTTCTGGAAAAACAGAAATATATTTAGCACTTATAAGAGAGGCTTTTGAAAAAGGAAAAGGAGCTATATTCTTAGTTCCAGAGATTTCTTTAACTCCTCAAATGGTAAAAAGATTTAAAAAAGAGTTTGGAGAAAATATGGCTATACTTCACAGTAGAATGACAGATAAAGAAAGAAGTAAAGAGTGGCAAGAGATAGGCTATGGAAATAAGAGAGTTGTTTTAGGAGTTAGATCGGCCATATTTGCACCAGTTAAAAATTTAGCCTATATAATAATAGACGAAGAACACGAAACAACCTATAAACAGGACAATAATCCAAGGTATCATGCAAAGATGGTAGCCATAAAAAGAGTTGAACTAGAAGGAGCAAAGTTAGTTTTAGGTTCAGCTACTCCCTCAGTAGAAAGCTACTATTATGCAGAAAAAAATGTTTTTCAGCTCAATACAATCGAGAATAGATTTAACGGTGCAGAGCTTCCTAAAGTAGAAATTGTGGATATGACCAAAGAAGAAAATCAGTATTTTAGTAAAATATTACTACTCAATATAAAAGAAACTCTTTTAAAAAAAGAGCAGGTAATACTTCTTTTAAATCGTAAGGGATATTCAACGTATATTCAATGCAAAGATTGTGGCTATGTGGAAGAATGTCAACATTGCTCAATAAAATATAGCTACTACCAAAAAGAAGCCAAATTTAGATGTAACTATTGTGGAACTACAAAAATATATACTGGAACTTGCTCTAGTTGTCATGGAAAAAATCTTACTCATAGTGGAACAGGGGTAGAGAAAGTAGAGGAAGAACTAAAAAAAATATTTCCTGTAGAGATGATAAGAGTAGATTCGGAAGCTTCCAAAGAAAAAGATTTTCATCAGAATATGTATGAAGATTTTTTAAAGGGAAAGTATAGTATAATGATAGGAACTCAAATGATTACAAAAGGACTGCATTTTCCAAATGTAACTTTGGTAGGAGTTATAAATGCCGATACAAGTCTTGCTATTCCAGATTTTAGATCAGGAGAAAAAACTTTTCAACTTTTAACTCAAGTTTCAGGAAGAGCTGGAAGAGGGGATAAAGCTGGAAAAGTTATAATACAGACCTATCAAAAAGAAAATAAAATTTTAGAAAAAGTTATAGAGGCAGATTATTTGAATTTTTATAAATATGAATTAGAAGAAAGAAGATGTTTGGAATATCCGCCGTTTTCTAAAATGATAAATATAGGAATTTCAAGTTCTAGAGAAGTTGGACTTGAAGAATTCTGTAAAAATGTTTATAATAGTATAGTTAATGATAAAGTTGAAATTTATGGACCGATGAAAAGTCTTGTATATAAAGTTAAAGATAGGTACCGTTATAATATTTTGATAAAGGGAACTAGAGAGAACGTTAATAGATATAAGATTTTTTTAGAAAAACAATTGGAAAATTTTAAAGAAAATAAAAATTTCAGAATAGTTGTAGATGTCGATCCAGTAAATTTAATATAAGGAGGATTTTGTGGTACTAGATATAAGAATTTATGGCTCAGAAGTTTTAAGAGAAAAAGCCCTTCCAGTCGAAAAAATAGATGAGGAAGTAATAAAACTCTTAGATGATATGGTAGAAACTATGAACGATTCTAAAGGAGTGGGTCTTGCAGCTCCTCAAGTTGGAGTGAATAAAAGAGTTTTTGTTTTAGATGTAGGAGATGGAGTGATAAGAAAAGTTATAAATCCAGTGTTAGAATACTCTAAAGAGATTGCAGATTGTGAAGAGGGATGCTTGAGTGTGCCGGGAATATATAAAAATGTAAAAAGATCTGAATGGGTAACTGTAACTTATCTTAATGAAAAAGGAATGAAAGTAACAGAAGAAGCTCATGAACTTTTAGGAAGAGCTTTTCAACACGAAGCAGATCACTTGGATGGAATTTTATTCGTAGATAAAATTTCTCCAGTCGCAAAAAGACTGATAAGTAAAAAACTTCAAAATTTAGCAAAAGAAAATAGGAAATAAGTATGAATAAATATTTAATTGATATTGTTTTGTTGGGATTTTTAGGAATGAATATTTTTGTTTTTGTTCCAAGTATAGCAAGAAGCAAAGTGAAATTAGAAAGAATAGATAAAAGGAGTTTAGAAATAAATTCCAAAAAATCTGTTTTAGAAGAAAAGATAGCCGATTATGATATGAAAATAACAAAATTAAATTCTCCTTTTTATAGAGAAAAAATAGGTAGAGAAAAACTTCAGATGATTCAAGAAGGAGAAAAAATTTATAAAGTTACAAACTAATAATAGAAAATGAGGAGAAGTTATGAAAAGAGAGTTAGCATTAGAGTTTGCAAGAGTAACAGAAGCAGCAGCATTAGCAGCACACAAGTGGGTGGGTCGTGGAGATAAAGATGGTGCAGATCAAGCAGCAGTGGATGCAATGAGAACCATGTTAAATGGAATCCATATAGATGGAGAAATAGTTATAGGAGAGGGAGAAATTGATGAAGCTCCTATGCTTTATATTGGAGAAAAAGTAGGATTAAAAGATGGAGAAGCACTTATAGCTGTAGATATAGCTGTAGACCCAGTAGAAGGGACTCGTATGACAGCTCAAGGACAAGCTAATGCTATAGCTGTGCTTGCTGTGGCTAATAAAGGAAGTTTTTTAAAAGCTCCAGATATGTATATGGAAAAATTAGTAGTAGGACCAGAAGCTAAAGGATTAATAGATTTGGAAAAATCACTGATGGAAAATATCGAAATAGTTTCTAAAGCTGTAAATAAATCTTTGAATGAACTTACAATAGTAGTTTTAGATAAACCCAGACATTCTGTTATAATAAAAGAACTTCAAAAATTAGGAATAAAAGTTTATGCTTTACCAGATGGAGATGTGGCGGGTTCTATTTTAACTTGTCTTATAGATTCGGATGTAGACATGCTTTACGGTATAGGAGGAGCTCCAGAAGGAGTTATTTCAGCAGCAGTGATAAAAGCTTTGGGTGGAGACATGCAGGCTAGACTGAAGCTTCGTAATGAGGTGAAAGGAGTTTCTTTAGAAAATGATAAGATTTCTAACTATGAAAAATCGAGATGTTTAGAGATGGGACTTAGAGTCGGAAATGTTCTTAAAATGGATGATATGGTAAAAGATGATGAAGTTATTTTTTCTGCTACTGGAGTTACTAGTGGAGATTTACTTGAAGGTGTAAAAAGAAAAGGAAATATTGCGACAACTCAAACTCTTTTAGTTAGAGGAAAAACAAAAACTATAAGATACATAAATGCAGTTCATAATTTAGACCATAAAGATGAAAATATATCAAAGCTTATAAAATAAGTTTTTAGGAGAAATGTATGATATTTTATGATGAATTTATAAAAAAAATAAATGCTGATGGTATAAAAAAATATAAAAATATAGAAAAATTTGGTTTGGAGATATCTAAAGTAATTATGTGGATGGGAACAGGAGTTCCTATTCTTCTGATAGCTTTTTATCAGATATATATTGGTTACATTTCAGGATATAAAATTGTAAATCTTGGATTTGGAACACTATTTTTATTGATAGGTATTAAGCATTTAAAAAATATTTTTACATACAGCATAAAAATTGATAGAGAAAATAAAATTCTCCATTATGAAAAAGTCAAAATAGATTTAAGCGAATTAGATTCTTGCATTTTATCTGAAGGAAGTTTAGGTAAAAAAGGAAAATTTCAAATTATGTTAGATATTGTAACAAAAGAGAAAAAGCAGTATATAATTCCCATTATGATGACTAGAAAATTTGATTTTGTAAAAATAATAAAAGAGTTGAGTGGAAGTAATTTCAAAATTATAAAATAAAAAAGAAAAAATATTTGACAAAAGTAGTATGGTGTGGTATCATACTACTTGTCTGCGGGAATAGCTCAGTTGGTAGAGCGTCAGCCTTCCAAGCTGAATGTCGCCAGTTCGAACCTGGTTTCCCGCTCCAAATATGCGTCATTAGCTCAGCTGGTAGAGCACACGACTTTTAATCGTGTTGTCACAGGTTCAAGTCCTGTATGACGCACCACTAAAAAAAATAAAACATATGTGTCTGTAGCTCAGTTGGATAGAGCAACGCCCTTCTAAGGCGTGGGTCAGGAGTTCGAATCTCTTCAGACACGCCATTACGGATCCATAGCTCAGTTGGTTAGAGCACTCGGCTCATAACCGAGTGGTGGTTGGTTCGATTCCAACTGGATCCACCAAAGATGCCCCGTTCGTTCAGTGGTAAGGACAACAGATTTTCACTCTGTAAACAGGGGTTCAATTCCCCTACGGGGTACCATAAAATTTTAAATAGTCATATATGGAGAGTTATCCTAATTGGTAAGGAATCGGTCTTGAAAACCGACGCGGTAACGCTTCAGAGTTCGAGTCTCTGGCTCTCCGCCATATATGCCCAGATAGCTCAGTCGGTAGAGCAGGAGACTGAAAATCTCCGTGTCCGTGGTTCGATTCCGCGTCTGGGCACCATTTAAAATTTATTGTGGTGCTTACAAAATTCGGTTCCATAGCTCAGTTGGGAGAGCACCTGCCTTACAAGCAGGGGGTCACAGGTTCAAGTCCTGTTGGAACCACCATTAAAAATTTTTGGGGGTGTAGCTCAGTTGGTTAGAGCGCATGCCTGTCACGCATGAGGTCGCGAGTTCGAGTCTCGTCACTCCCGCCATTAATTTTTTTAAAACAAATTTAAAATATTCGCCTGGGTGGCGGAATAGGTAGACGCACAGGACTTAAAATCCTGAGGTATCTGATACCGTGCCGGTTCGATTCCGGCCCCAGGCACCATTTTCATATCGCGGGATAGAGCAGTTGGCAGCTCGTCGGGCTCATAACCC
>JBOFFH010000057.1:0-10473 GCA_051648485.1 Fusobacteriaceae bacterium | reverse complement strand
CAAATTCCATAACATCATACATTTTAGGTGCTATCTTTTGAAAACTCTCTTTGAACAATGGCAGATTTAGTTCTTGCATATTAGTTTCTCTTTTTATTTTTAAAAACATTTTTCTAATATCGTTTGGAGTGTAACCTGTGTTCTTTTTTCCTAGTTGAATCTCTTCACCATGTTTTTTTAATTTATTTTTTTGACAAAGAAAAAAAGCTTCTTTTTTTACAACGAAAACTCTGTCATGTAATGCCAGATTAAGAATTAGATCTTTTAATTCCTCATACTTCTCATCATTTAAATCGTAATCTTTTATTTGTTGAATAGCTTCTAGTCTAATTTTGTAAGACAATTCATTTTTTAAATTTGTTAATATGTTTTCCATAGTTTCTCCTATAATTTTATTTTTGCCATAACTTTTATTATAATTTGTTTAAACTAAATATTACTATATTATACAATAGATTCTAGCAGAAAGGAAGTTTATTCAAACATATTTTTTCCGATTTTTTGATTTAATTTATATTAGATAAAAAAAATAAAAAAAACACTATACAAACTATTGTTTCCATGCTATAATATCTTTATATCAATGTTTGTGAATTAAGAGTTTTAGGTTTAATATTTGAAAGTTGAATTTCAACGCTTTCGTATTAATATTTAATTTGAGGTTGCATCATTAGAAAAAATATACGGAGGTTTCAAATGAAAGGTACAGTTAAATGGTTTAACGAAGAAAAAGGATTTGGATTTATTACTGGTGAGGATGGAAAGGACGTTTTCGCTCACTTCTCTGAAATTCAAAAAGATGGATTCAAGAAATTAACTGAAGGTGAAGAAGTTACTTTTGATTTAGGAAAAGGTCCAAAAGGTCCAGTTGCTAACAACATCAAATCTAACTAATTAATCTAATTAATAGATTTAAACAGGAATTCTTAATTGAATTCCTGTTTTTTATTATTTTATTTTTTATTTTGAATCTTTAAATTTCCCCATAAATTACTATCTTTCAAATGAAGATTATGATAAAATATATTCATTGTTTTTTTAACATAGATAATAAAGTTTAGATATAGGAGACACATATATGAGTATTTTAGATGTAAGCAATGTCAGTCATGGATTTGGTGCTAGAGTTATTTTAGAGGATGCTTCTTTTCGTCTTTTAAAAGGAGAACACGTAGGACTTGTTGGAGCGAATGGAGAGGGTAAATCTACTTTCTTAAATATTATCACTGGAAAACTTATGCCTGATGAAGGAAAAGTTAGCTGGTGTAATCACATCACAACAGGTTACTTAGACCAGTATTCAAGTTTAGAAAGAGGAAAAAGTATTAGAGATATTTTAAAATCTGCTTTTACTAATATGTTCGAACTTGAGCAAGAGATAATGGAACTTTATGAAAAAATGGGAGATTGCCCACCTGAAGAGATGGATAATTTGCTAGAAGAGATAGGAGAAATTCAAAGTATTTTAGAAAGTTCTGATTTTTATAACTTAGATTCTAAAATAGAAGAGTATGCAAGTGGACTTGGACTTTTAGAAATTGGATTAGAGAAAGATGTTGCGGAACTTTCTGGAGGACAAAGAGCTAAAATACTTTTAGCTAAAGTTCTACTTGAAAATCCTATGATATTAATACTAGATGAGCCAACTAACTTTTTAGATGAAAATCATATTATTTGGTTAAAGAATTTTCTTCATAACTATGAAAATGCCTTTATTTTAGTTTCTCATGATATTCCATTTTTAAATGAAGTAACAAATGTAATTTATCACATTGAAAATGCAATTTTAACTAGATATTCAGGAGATTACTACTATTTTAGAGAGATGTATGATTTAAAAAAACGTCAGATAGAGATGGCATATAAAAAACAGCAAAAAGAAATTGATAAACTTGAAGATTTTATATCTAGAAATAAAGCACGTGTGGCAACTACAAATCTAGCTAAAGATAGACAGAAAAAATTAGATAGAATGGAAATCATTGAAATTACAAAAGAAAAACCAAAGCCAATTTTTGGATTTAAAACAGCTCGTACTCCTTCAAGAGAAATTATTACCGTAAAAGATTTGGTAATTGGTTATGATGAGCCTCTTACAAGAGCACTCGATTTCACTATAGAAAGAAATCAAAAGATAGCTATAAAAGGGGTAAACGGACTTGGGAAATCTACTTTGTTAAACACTCTTTTAAGAAGAATTCAGCCTTTATCTGGAGAGATTGAGCACGGACAATTTTTAGAAATTGGATATTTTAAACAAGAGGAAGAAAGTTCTTCAAAACAAGCTTTAGATGAATTTTGGGGAGAGTTTCCAGGACTTAGTAATGCTGAAGCACGTGCTGCTCTTGCTAAGTGTGGTTTAACTAATACACATATTACAAGTCAGATGAAAGTTTTATCTGGTGGAGAAAATGCAAAAGTAAGATTGGCAAAAATCATGAATCGTGAGATTAATTTTTTGGTTTTAGATGAGCCTACTAATCACTTGGATATAGATGCAAAAAATGAATTAAAGAGAGCACTAAAAGAATTCAATGGAACAGTTTTAATGGTAAGTCACGAACCAGATTTTTACGAAGAGATAGCAACTGAAATTTGGAATGTTGAAGATTGGACTACAAAAATAATCTAAAAAATAAGGGAAAAGCAATTGAGCTTTTCCCTTTAAATTTATTTTATAGAAAGTTCACGACCCATTCCTAAAATAATTTTTTCAATAAAGTTCACACGAGGTTCTACTTCACCTTTTTCAAATTTTGAAATGACTTGTTGAGCTACTCCTATTTTCTCAGCAAATTGAGTTTGAGTAATTCTGTGAGTTTTACGATATTTAACAAGTTCTTCTATTAAATGTTTTTTAAAGTTATACACCTTTATTCCTCCGATCCGAAATCATATAAATTAATTTAAAAAACTGATTAACAGTACTTTTAAAATTAAAATTGCTTATATATTGTACAAGTTTTTTAATGTATTGTCAAGTAGTAATTAACATAATTAGCAAGATTCTCTTGTGAAAATTAAAAAACTGTACAGAACATCTAAAATATTGTATAATAGCTAGATATGTTTAAACAATTGACTAAATTATATAAATTTGTAAAAGATATAGTTATTTATTAGCAAAAAAGTAAAATGGAGATAAGATGAAATTTAATGAATTAAGTTTAGATGCAAAAATAATTGAGCAAACAGAGGTTGTGGGTTATCAAGAGGCAACGCCAATACAAGAAATGGCTATACCTTTAATCTTGCAAGATTTTGACATATTAGGACTTGCTAAAACAGGAACAGGTAAAACAGCAGCTTTTGTTTTACCTATGTTGCATAAGATAGCAACAACGAAAGGAAAAGGAAAAGGTGTTAGAGGACTTATAATAGCTCCTACAAGAGAACTTGCTGAGCAGATAAATAATACTATTTTACTTTTAGGTAAAACCGTAGGAATAAAAAGTATTACAATGTATGGTGGAGTACCTCCCAAGAATCAATTAGAAGCATTAAAAAATGGTGCTGACATAATAGTTGGGTGTCCAGGAAGACTTTTAGATCACATACAACAGAAAAATTTAGGACTGACTAGATTGGAATTTTTAATTTTAGATGAAGCTGATCATATGTTAGATATGGGATTTTTAAAAGATATAGAAAAAATAATAAAAAATATTCCTAAAAAGCGTCAAACTATGTTTTTCTCAGCTACTATGCCTAAAGAGATCAAAACTTTAGCTTTTAAAGTTCTAAAAAAAGATCATAAACTAGTAGAAGTGGAATACAAAGATCCAGTTAAACTTATAGAACACCAATTATTTCATGTAGAACAAGAAAACAAAAAACAACTACTTTTAGAATTATTGAACAATCCAGAGATGGATTCTTTAATAGTATTTACTAATGGAAAATTTAAAGCTAAACATATAAGTAATGCTTTAGTTAGTAAAGGTATAAAGGCAGTACATTTCCAAGGAAATTTAAGCCAAACTCAAAGAGATGCAGCTCTTTCGGGATTTAGAAGTGGAGAATTTAAAGTTCTTGTAGCAACTGACATTGCAGCTAGAGGATTAGATATTCCTCAAGTAACTCATGTAATTAACTTTGATATTCCTCAAACTCCAGAAGCTTTTATTCACAGAAGTGGAAGAACAGGAAGAGCCAATAAATCTGGAGTAGTTTATTCTTTCAGTAGTTCGGATGATAAAAAAATGCTTTCTGAAATTTTAAGAGTGAATAAAACAGTTTTTTCTAAAATTCATGGACAAGAAGAAAAAAATCCTAAGAAAATTCAGAAAAAGCATATAAGAAAGCCAAAAATAGAAATAACTACTAATAAAAAACCTATTAAAGTAGAGAAAAAAAACAAATAAAAAAAAGCTACTTAAAGAAATTTTCTTTAAGTAGCTTTTTTTTTATGCTTTTAAAGTTTGTTTAGATTTAATAATTTCATGTCCAGCTAATTTGTTAACTACAACAGCTATCGCACCATCTCCTGTTACATTACAAGCAGTTCCGAAACTATCTTGTGTCATATAAAGAGCTATCATTAAAGAACTCATTACTGGAGTAAATCCAAGCATTACTTCTAAAAGTCCTAAAGCAGCCATAACCGCTCCACCAGGAACTCCAGGAGCTGCAACCATCGTTACACCTAGCATTAATATAAATCCAAACATTGCAGAGAAAGAAACAGTCATTCCATTCATAGCCATAACTGCCATTGCACAACTTACAAGAGTAACTGTACTTCCAGAAAGATGAATAGTAGCACAAAGTGGCACAGCAAAATCAGCAACCCCTTCATTTACTCCATTTTCTTTTGTTTGTTGCAAAGTTACAGGGATAGTTGCTGCAGAAGACTGAGTTCCTATAGCTGTGAAATAAGCAGGTATCATTGTTTTAATTAAAGCAATTGGGCTAACTCCTGCAACAGTTCCAGCAATAGTATATTGAGTTGTAAGAACTATAAAGTGAAGTAGTATTATTACTCCAAAAACTTTAGCAAACTGAGACATCATAGCTTCAACTTGACCAGCATAAGCCATATTTGCAAAAATTCCAGCAATATATAAAGGTAATAATGGTATTACAATATTTCCAATTATTTTTTCAACTATTGTTTGAAACTCTTTCATCACATTTTTAATAGAATTTCCATTTATTACAGACATTCCTATTCCTAGGGTAAAAGCCATTAAAAGAGCAGTCATTACTCCCATAACTGGAGGCATATCCACTGTGAAATATGCTGAAAGCTCAGTTCCTGAAACAACTTCTTTAACAGTTTCGTTAGAAAAAACAAGTTTGTTTACTAAATATGCTAAACTTCCTGATAAAATTGTCGAAAGATAAGCTATTCCTGTTGTAATTCCTAAAAGCTTTCCTGCTCCTTTTCCTAAATCTCCAATTCCAGGTGCAACAAATCCAATAATAATAAGTGGAATAACAAATTTTAAAAAGTTTCCAAATAATCCACTGAAAGTAGTTAGTAATCTAACTGGTAAAGCCATTCCTAATTTTCCTAGAATAATACCAACAATAATACCAATAATTAATTTAGGTAACAATCCTATTTTTTTCATTTCAATCTCTCCCTTTTTTTCTTTTTTTAAACCTTATGTTTATTTTACAGATAAAAATTAAAAAAAGCAATGTTTTATTTTTAATAATATAATTTTTAAATCAAAAATACATTATATATATATACAATGTTTAAAATTTATAGTTTACATTTAAGCTAATAAGATTTATTATATTAATACTTTAACAATATTTCATTTAAAAAAAATATTTAAAAAAATGATTTTCAAGAAAAAAACAGTATAATTAGTAAACTACTAATATCAAGGGGGAATAAAATGAAAAAAATTGCATTATTCTTATCAGCTATGATTTTTTTTGCTGGATGTACAGAGAAAAAAACAGAAGTAAAAGGCCTAAGTAAATTAGTTTATGCCCAATCTAGTGATCCTGTGACTTTAAATCCACATGAAGCAACAGATCTTTATTCTAGAAGAGTTATCTCTAATATTTTTGATAGATTAGTTGAAATCAATGAAAAACTTGAAATAGTTCCAGGTCTTGCTGAAAGTTGGGAACAACTAGATGATAAAACTTTAGTTTTTCATCTTAGAAAAGGAGTTAAATTTCACAACGGAGATGAATTCACTTCTGAAGATGTAAAATACTCTCTTGAAAATGCTAAAAAATCTAGTAAAGTAGGAACACTTTTTAAAGCTATTAATTTGGTTGAAACTCCTGATAAATATACAGCCATTATTAAAACTTCAGAAGCTTCGGGGTCTTTACTTACTCATCTTGGACATATTACAGCATCTATGATGAATAAGACTTACAATGAATCTGAAACTGATTTTATGAGAAAACCTAGTGGTACAGGAGCTTATGTTTTTAAGGATTGGAAAGCTGGAGATAGAATCACTCTTGAAAAATATAACCAATATTTTAGAGGCGAACCTAATATTGATATAGTTGAAGTAAGAGCTATTCCAGAAGAAAATAGTAGAGTTATCGGATTGGAAACAGGTGAGCTTCAAATTTCAGCTGAAATTCAAAACATAGGAAAAATGACTTTAGTTGGAAATAAAAATGTAAATATTGAAGAAACAAGTTCTCTTGGAGTCTCTTATTTAGGAATGAACGTTGCAAGAGATAACATGAATGATTTAAAAGTTAGACAAGCTATAGCTCAGAGTATCGATAGAGATACTATTATAAGTGCTATTCACAACGGAACTGTACTTAAGGCTAATTCTATTTTAGGACCTGGAGTTTTTGGATACTCTAAAGATGCTACTATTCTTGATTATAATCCTGAAAAAGCTAAACAACTTCTTAAAGAAGCTGGAAAAGAGAATATCACACTCAAACTTATGACAAGTAGCAGTGAAACAAATAAGCAACTTGCTGAAATTGTTCAAGCACAACTTAAAGATGTTGGAATTAAAATAGATATTGAACTTGTTGAATGGGCTTCTTTCTTGAATGAAACTGCTAATGGAAGAACAGATTTATATATGATGGGATGGTCTAATTCATCTGGAGATGCTGACTATGGAATGACTCCTATGCTACACGGCTCTATGAAAGGCGGGGCAGGAAATAGAAGTTTTTATGACAATTCCAAACTGAATGCTCTTTTAGATTCTGGAAAAATTGAACTTAATCCAGAAAAGAGAAAAGCTATTTATGCCGAAGCACAACAAATTATGGCAACTGAACTTCCTTTACTTCCAATTAACTTCCAAGTTGCAAATGCTGGAGTTAGAAAAGAGGTTCAAGGTTTTGTTTCTTCTCCAATAAATAATCCAACTTTTTATAAACTATCCCTTCAATAAAATTAACCCCTATTAGGATATTCTAATAGGGGTTAATTTTATTTTTAACTTTTAAATCTTTTTAATCTTAAAGCATTAGTAATTACAGAAACTGAACTTACACTCATAGCTCCTCCAGCTATCATTGGACTTAAAAGAGGACCTCCAAAAAGATGAAGAATACCCATAGCTACTGGTATTCCCAGTATATTATATCCAAAGGCCCAGAAAAGATTTTGTTTTATATTTTTAATAGTTGCTTTACTCAGCTTTATCGCTGTGGCAACTCCCATAAGATCACTTCTCATTAAAACTATGTCAGCTGATTCAATTGCCACATCTGTTCCTGCTCCTATTGCAATTCCTATATCAGCTTGAACGAGTGCTGGAGCATCATTTATTCCGTCTCCCACCATAGCCACTTTTTTTCCTGCTGATCTAAGTTTTTTTATTTCGTTGGCCTTATCTTCTGGCAAAACTTCAGCAAAAACATTTGTTATTCCTACTTGCTTAGCAATAGCTGCTGCTGTTCTTTTGTTATCTCCTGTTATCATAGCCACTTCTATTCCCATTTTAAGGAGAGTTTCAATAGCTTTTTTAGAACTACTTTTCACTGTATCCGCCACAGCTATAATTCCAGCTGATTTCCCATCTATACCTATACACATAGGGGTTTTCCCCTCTTCAGCCAATTTATGAGAAAATGATTTTAAGTGAGTAAAGTCAATTCCTTTATCTTCCATGAGTTTCAAATTTCCTAAAATTATTATTTTACCTTCAATTGTAACTTCTATTCCATGTCCAGGAATAGCTTTAAAATATTCAACTTTACTAAGCTCAATTTTTTTTTCTTCCGAAGCTTTTACAATAGCTTCTCCCAGAGGATGTTCTGAACCTTTTTCAGCTGAGGCTGCTAATTTTAAAAGTTCTAATTCATTCATTCCATTATCTGTGATAATATCTGTAACCTTAGGTTTTCCTTCAGTTATAGTTCCTGTTTTATCGAATATAACTGTATCAATTTTATGAGCAATTTCTAATGCCTCACCTCCTTTAATAAGAATCCCTAATTCTGCTCCTTTTCCTGTTCCTATCATAATTGCTGTAGGAGTTGCAAGACCTAGTGCACAAGGACAAGCTATAACTAAAACAGAGATAAAAATGGTCATAGCAAACTCGGTATTTCCTGTATTAAAATACCAAACTCCCCCGGAGATAAAAGCTAAAACTATTACTACAGGAACAAAATATCCTGATATTATATCTGCTAATTTTGCAATAGGTGCTTTAGAACCTTGTGCACATTCTACAAG
This sequence comes from Fusobacteriaceae bacterium, assembly GCA_051648485.1. Classification (GTDB taxonomy): domain Bacteria; phylum Fusobacteriota; class Fusobacteriia; order Fusobacteriales; family Fusobacteriaceae; genus JAGNZR01. Next base: position 1,829 of record JBOFFH010000057.1, on the reverse strand, counting down.
TTTTATAATTTGTGCTAAAGCTGTATCTTTTCCAACTTTTGTAGCACGATATTTAACTGTTCCATTTTTATTGATACTTGCTCCTATTATATTGGAACCTACTATTTTCTCAACCGGAATACTCTCTCCTGTTAGCATAGACTCATCTATTGAAGTTGTTCCTTCAATTACAAGGCCATCTACCGGAGCCTTATCTCCTGGCTTTAAAACGACTATATCTCCAACCACTACATCTTCTAAAGAAAGTATGATTTCTTTACCAGATTTTTCAATACGAGCTGTTTTAGGAGCTAATCCTATAAGTTTTTTAATAGCTTCTGAAGTTTTTCCTTTGCTCATAGATTCTAAGTATTTTCCCAAAGTTATAAGCATAAGTATCGTTGCTGCTGATTCAAAATATAAATCATGGACATACTTTAACTCTCCTAAAAAAATTTTATATGTGGCAAAACTTCCATATAAATAAGCTGATAAAGTTCCTATGGCTATAAGTGAGTCCATATTTGGAGAACCCTTTAATAGAGTTTTGAATCCAACTTTATAAAATTTATATCCCACAAGCATAACAGGAGTTGTAAGTATTAATTGAATTAAAGAAAATGTTTGAGGGTTAGTCATAGGATCTATCCAGTTGGGTAAAGAGTAACCTACCATGTGACCCATAGAAATTATGAGAAGTGGGATTGTAAAAATTGTAGAAAGTTTAAATCTTTTCCAGATTTTTTCTATTTCATTTTTTTTTGCTAAATCTTTTTTTTCAATATCCTTTAAAGCTATATTTTCTTGAACTATTTCAGTAGCTTTAAAACCAGCTTTTTCAACTGCTTCTTCTATATCTTTTTTATTGAGTTTTGTTTCATCATATTTTATAGTTAACTTCTCAGTAGCTAAATTTACATTGGCTTCTATTGTTCCTTGAAGTTTTTTAGTAACTCTTTCTACATGTTTTGAACAAGCTGAACAATTCATTCCACTTATATTAAATATTTTTTCTTGCATTTTTCCTCCATTGTTAGTTAAATTATTTCATAATTCTGTCCAAAATAGTTGATATTTCTTCTATTTTTTCATCTCCATTTTCATTTTTTATAGCGGATTTCACACAATGCTCAAGATGTTGTTTTAAAATCAATTTATTCGCTTTTTTGAGCAGTGCCTCTGCTGCCAATATCTGATTCACTATATCTACACAATAACGTCCCTCATCTATCATTTTAAGTGTGGCATCGATTTGCCCTTTACAAGTTTTTAGCATTAAAATAGCTTTACTTTTATCCGTTTTCATTAATTGCTCCTATTTTATTTTGTGTTGATTTTATATTAACATAGTTTTTTTCTGAAGTCAACCCCCCCACCCAGGGTACAAAATAAAAGATTGATCATTTTTTTGACCAACCTTTTATTTTACATATTTTTATTTAATTTCTATCAAAATTTTCATTAACTATTTTAGGTAAGTTGTAATTTAAAATTTCTTCGAAAATCTCTTCTAAAATAGATTCCACAACTTCTTTTTCTCTTGAAAAACTAATATTTAAACCATTTTTTTCTATTTCAAAATTAAATTTTTCACGAAATTCAAAAGTTTCTAAATCTTTTCTTGAAAAACTTTTGGAATTCATTTCTCTGTAGTATCCTCTAAGCACAAGTTCTTTTTCCTCTCTAAAAATCAAATGATTTCCATTTTCATCTTTTTTTATAAGTTCTGATTTTAAAGAGTTGAAATTCAGACTAGTTATATCTATCACAATAATATTATTTCTAGAATAATTGGAATTATTCATTTCTAAATTCCCCATATATTGAGTATACTTTTTAACTTTATTTAA
>JBOFFH010000056.1:0-3915 GCA_051648485.1 Fusobacteriaceae bacterium | reverse complement strand
AGTTTAATAGGAAGAACAGCTTCTGTTATGATGGGTTCTACTGAAACTACATTTTATGTATTGGCGGTATATTTTGGTGCTGTGAGTATAAGAAGAACAAGACATGCAGTAATGGCCGGACTTTTAGCAGATACAGCAGGTATTTTAACTGCAGTTTGGATTTGTAATTTAATATTTTAAAAAAATAAAAAGACCTTGTGGTTAAAAACTATTAAGGCTTTTTTTCTTTTAATAGCAATTTATTGGAGGAAAGATGTTTAAAAATTTAAAATTTACCTCAAATGAAAATATTTTTTATAGAGGAGAGATACCATTTTTCTTAAAAGAGAAAAAAAATAATATTATTTATTTATGTCATTCTAAAAAAAATATGAATGATTATTATTTAACTTTAAAAGATTTTTATAAAGGAAAAATAATAAAACCTGAAGATTCAAGAGAAGAAGATTATATAAATTTCAATTATTCTATTCAAAATACTTTAGAAAAAAAAGAAAAATTTATTATATTGTGTAGTTTAGAGTTTTTTTTAAAAGAATATATTTATTCTGGAAATAAAATTAATATAAAAAAGAATTCTAAAATAAATTTGAAAGATATTATAAAAAAATTAGAAGAAAATAAATTTGTAAAAAATTATCTAGTAGAAGAAAAGATGCAATATTCTTTGAGAGGTGATATTTTAGATTTTTTTTCATTGGATATGGAATATCCTGCAAGAATTGAATTTTTTGGAGATACTGTTGAAAGAATAACATTTTTTTCTATAGAAAATCAAAAAACCATTGAAAAAAAAGATGAAATCGATTTGTATATGGACAGTAATAAAGATAAAAATAAGAATTTTTTATCTCTTTTTAGTCAAGAATCTTTAAAAAAAATAGAACTTTATTATGAAAATTCTGAAATTTTAAATTATAAACTAGAAGAAATGAGTTTTGAAAACAAATCAGAATTAGAAGAGTTAAAAAATAGATATATTAATAATATTAATAATTTTGAAGAGATAAAATTAACTAGTTTTTCAGGAGAAGAACTTATTGACTTTGGAAATTTTGAAAAACTGAAAGAAATTTCTAAAGAAAGCATAATCAATATATACAGTGAAGAAAAAAAAAGATATAGTGAAATATTTATAGAATATCCCAATATAAAAATATTTAAATATCCTCTTTACGAAGGATTTAGAAATAGTGGAAATTTAAATATTTCTGATAGAGAATTAAAAGGAATAAGAGTAAAAAGAGAAAGAAAAAATAGAAAAGAAATAAAAACTCATGACATAAATGAAATAAAAGAAGGGGATTACATTATTCATGAAAATTTTGGAGTAGGTCTTTATGAAGGTATGAAAATTATCAATGAATCAGAGTATCTTTTAATAAAATATGCTGGCGAAGATAAACTTTTTGTTCCTATTAACAATTTAAATAAAATAGAGAAATTTATAATAGAACCCGGAAATGAACCTGAAATTTATAAATTAGGAAGAAAAGGTTTTAAAAAGAAAAGAGAGAAATTAAAATCAGAACTTTTAAAATTTGCTTTGGAGATAGTGGAAATTCAAAGTAAAAGAGGAATGAGTGATGGAATTGTATTTTCATCAGATACAATTTGGCAAGAAGAATTTGAAGATGGTTTTCCTTACAATTTAACTAAAGATCAAACAGAAGCTATCGAAGAGGTAAAAAAAGATATGGAATCTTCAAAAGTAATGGATAGAATAATTTGTGGAGATGTAGGCTGTGGAAAAACAGAGGTTGCAATGAGAGCAGCTTTTAAAGCAATAGACTCAGGAAAACAAGTCTTACTTATGGTTCCAACCACAGTTTTAGCTGAACAACATTATGATAGATTTATTAATAGATTTAAAAATTTTCCTTTTACTATTGAAATTTTAAGCAGATTAAAATCTGAAAAAGAAGAAAAAGAGATAAAAAAGAAAATATCATCGGGTGGTATAGATATAATAATAGGAACTCATATGTTGTTATCTTCAACTATTAAATTTTCAAATCTTGGTTTAATAATAGTAGACGAAGAACAAAAATTTGGAGTAAAAGCTAAAGAAAAATTAAAAAAGATAAAAAGTAATGCAGATTTATTAACTTTAACAGCTACTCCTATTCCAAGAACTTTAAATTTAGCTCTTCTAGGAATAAGAGATATATCGATTATAGAAACATTACCTGCAAATAGGCAACCTACTAAAGATTTCTTTATTGAGAATAAAGATGAAGAGATTAGAGAAGCAATGATGAGAGAATTTTCTAGAGAGGGACAATGTTTTTATATATATAATTCGGTAAAAGGAATAGAAAGGAAATTAAAAGAATTAGAGAGTATAGTCCCTAATTTTGTAAAAATAAATTATATTCATGGACAGATGCTTCCTAAAGAAATAAAAACAAGAATTTCTCAATTTGAAAATGGTGAGATTGATATTTTACTTTCTACAACGATAATAGAAAATGGAATAGATATAGAAAATGCCAATACAATAATAATAGAAGGTATAGAAAAGCTTGGACTTTCTCAGATGTATCAGCTAAGAGGTAGAGTAGGAAGAGGATCAGAAAGAGGATATTGTTATATTTTAGTGGATCCTTTAAAAAATCCTAAACTAAAATCTAAAATAAGAGAAGAAGCTTTAAAAAATATTTCTCAAATGGGAGACGGAAAAGGGTTTCACCTTTCTTTAGAAGATTTAAGAATCAGGGGAGCTGGAGAAATTTTAGGAGATAAGCAGCATGGAGCCTTGGAAATTTTAGGATATGGTTTGTATATGAAACTTTTAAATGAAGAAATAGCAAAAATAAAAGGACAAAGCTATGAAGAAATAGAAGGGTTCAAATTGCAATTAAAAATACCTAGATATATTCCAGATAACTATATAGAATCAAATGAGAAAATTATTATTTACAAAAGAGTGGCAAAAATAAAATTTGTAGAAGAGATAATTGATTTGGAAAATGAAGTAAGGGATAGATTTGGAAGTTTACCAGAAGTTGTAAAATCTTATTTTAGAGGAGAAAAAATAAGAATAGAAGCTCAAAAATTAGAAATAAAAGAGATTATTGAAAAAGAAGAAGGTATTTTTATAAAATTTTTAGTGGATAAACTTAATTTTAATAGAATTATGAAAATAATTGAAAGTCAAAAAGGAATATATTCACAAAAAGAAGAAGCTCTAATATTTAAAGGTGAAATAGAAGAATTTCTTTATTCGTATAGTCAATAATAAAAAAGGAGAAAAATGAAAGAATTCGATAAATTAATAGAGATAATGGAGATTCTAAGAGGGAAAAATGGATGTGAATGGGATAAAAAACAAACAATTCATAGTTTGAAAGAATATCTTTTAGAAGAAACTTATGAAACTTTAGAAGCGATGGAAAATGGTGGTGAAGAACTAAAAGGAGAATTGGGAGATTTACTATTAAATATAGTTTTTCAAGCTCAAATTTCCAAAGAAGAAAATAAATTTAAAATAGAGGATGTTTTAAATAGTATTAATGAAAAAATGATAAGAAGACATCCTCATATTTTTAGTGAAGAAAAAAAATTATCTCCAGAAGAAGTAAAAATTCAATGGGATAAAATAAAAAAAACAGAAAAAGAGCATAAACATAGAAAATCAATTTTAGATGGAATTCCCAAAACCTTTCCTGCTCAAATGAAAGCAGAAAAAATTATAAAAAAAGTTACATCAGTAGGATTTAGTTGGGATAGTTATGAAGAAGTTTTAAATAAAATAGAAGAGGAATTAGAAGAATTGAAAATAGAATTGAAAAATAAAGATAAAGAAAAAATAGGAGATGAACTTGGAGATTTAATGTTTTCGGTTGTTAATCTTTCTAATTATTTAGGGTATAACAGTTCGGAACTTCTGGAAAGAACAAATAAAAAATTCGA
>JBOFFH010000055.1:0-2596 GCA_051648485.1 Fusobacteriaceae bacterium | reverse complement strand
AATTAGTTGAAAGGCAATTAGATAGAAAAGAAATAGGGATATTTATTCAAAAATATACTAATAATATCTCTTTGATATACGGCTTAGATGAGGATACAGAATTAAATCTTAAAGTAGAGGTAGCTGAAGTAGTTTTAGAAAGTGAAATAGTAACTGAAAATTTAGTTAAAAATATTTTTAAAAAAATCATGAAAAAATATATTTAGAATAGAAAATAAGATTATAGGCATAGGAATAAAAATGGTAACGGCTTTGATGAAAGAACTAGTGAACTACCTCCTCCTCTATTAGGGGGAGGTAGTTCACTCACTGTTTAAAAAATTCGAAGGAAGCCACCTTCTTAAAATACTAATAAAAGAGATTAGGAGTATATAGATATGAAAATAAAAAATATGCAATTAAAGAATCATCCAGTGCTGAAAAATTTAGCAGTAGACTTTTTAGATGAGAATGAAAAAATAGAAAATCTTATTGTAATAGCTGGAGCAAATGGAAGTGGAAAGACAAATTTATTAGAGGCTATTTACAATTATTTTGTAAGTAAATCAGAATTTAAAAGAACAGATGATATGGAAATAGAGTTTACTTATGAAGAGCAAAAGGTGTTGGAAAAGTATAAGTTCAGAAATAAAGAACATGATTTAGAAACTATGATTCAACATCTATGCAATTATAATTACTATAAAAATAGTGATTTAACATATGATGATGGTAGCTATGTAAAAGAGTTAAAAAATCTTTCTAAGATTATATATGTTCCCACAGAAATAAATTTTTCTGAGATAATAAATGTAGATAATACATATAAATATGAATATAAATTTTTGAACAAGATAGATAATAAAATTATTAATGATGTTCCCTCATACTTAGCAACAAAAGTTAAGTTGGTTCAAAAAGAAAATGAAGAGCTAACTTATAAAGAGGTTAAAGAGAAAGTTTCAGCAGAAATAAATGAAATCTTTGAAATTCTTGAATTAGATATTAAGATGATAGGGTTCAGTTCTGATGAAAAAGATTTACCTCTTTTTAGTAATTCTTATGGAGAAACTTTTGAAATAAATAAACTTTCTTCAGGAGAGAAACAATTATTTATAAGAGCATTGACTCTTAAAATGATAGAGGCTGAAAATGCTATTATATTAATAGATGAACCTGAAATATCTCTTCATCCAAAATGGCAACAGAGAATTTTAAAAGTTTATGAAAATATAGGAAAAAATAATCAAATAATAATTGCAACACACTCTCCACATATCTTAGGAAGTGTTTCTAATGAAAAAATTAGAATCCTAAAAAAAGGATTAAGTGAAATAGAGATAAAAAGATGTGATGAACTAACATATGGACAGTCACTTGAAAATATACTAGAGAATAGTATGGAATTAGAGGAGACAATAGCTCCTGATGTAGCTAAAAAACTAAAAAAACTTCATAATATGATAAACGAAAAGAAAGATGAAGAGGAAGGCTTTAAAACTCTTCATAAAGAACTAAAAAAAATATTAGGTGTACATAATGAAGAGTTGATGTTATTAGAACTTCAGCTAAATGTTGTAAGAGGTAAAAGGAGGAGTTAAGAGTGCTAAAAATTTATAAAACTCCTGAACCCGAATTTTATGAAGAGTTTAAAAAAAGAAATGAAAATCATATTAAAAACTGGGATGATATGAATGGATATTTTGAAATAAAACAAGAATTAAGAGCTTATATGATACTTGAGGAACAAAATTTTAGATGTCCATACTGTGAAACTTTAATAAATGATGAATCAGAAGGAAGTATAGAGCATATAAGGCCTAAAGATAGATTCCCACAATTGTTTCTGAGCTATGATAACTTTATAACATCTTGTCAAAGTAACTATAGTTGTGATAATTTTAAAAGTAATAGCTGGGATGATAATTTTATAGATCCAACAAAAGAAAACCCAGAGGATTATTTCACTTATGATATTTACAGTGGAGAAATAGTGCCAAAACATAGAGATGGGATAAAAAAGAAAAAAGCTCTAAAAACAATAGAATTATTAAATCTTAATCATAATAATTTAAAAAATATGAGAAGAAGTTTTATAAAGATGATTGGAAAAATGAAAATTGAAGATTTAAAATATATTGAAGAGCAACCAACTCTTTTAAAATACTATAAAGAGATTAGGAGTATATAGATATGAAAATAAAATTTAAAGATAATTTAGCATATCAACTAGAAGCTATTCAGTCGATAACGAGTTGGGAATAGGAAATGGTTTGATGTTGTTTCCTGAAGAAATTATTAAATTGAATGAAGAATTTTGAAAATCTTTATTAGAGCCTCTATAAGGCACTTTATAATTGCAACCCTTACATAGTTTGCTAAAAAGTATCAGAAGCACTTTAAAAAGGCTTTAAAGCTAATTTAAATCGATTTTAAATATATTTTCAGAAGAGGATTCTACAAAATTGTGAAATCCTCTTTTTTTTACATAAAATTAAAATATTTTTGAATTTATGAAGATCTAAATATTTTGTTTATTAATTTTACTGAATTATCGACTATGTACTTTCATCAGATTTTTTTATCTTTTTTTCAATACAATTTTTAAAAAAAATAC
>JBOFFH010000054.1:0-1484 GCA_051648485.1 Fusobacteriaceae bacterium | reverse complement strand
ACAAAATAGAAAAGCCTTAGCTTTTCAAAAAAAACTATGAATTTTCCTTGTTAAGCTAGAACTCTCAGTATTTCATCGGACAAGGAACTACCTTCATTCTACTTTTCAGGCATGTTTTAGGAACTAATATATATAATTTTTCCAATACCGTAGAAATTTTGTAGCCATAACGGTGGAAATACTTCAGATAGTAACTAATTTTCTGAAAAATCTTTTTTTCACTTAAAACAATATCATTATCATCTATTTCATTTTTTAAAATATTAGAAATTTCACTATTCACCAGAATATGTATTAGTTTTCCATAGAAATGTGATTCTATTCTCTCCTTTTTCAATTTTCTAGTGCTTTCATCTATCTCAAGTATCGACTTCCAATTCTTAAAATCAAGCTCTATTTGCCATCTTAGACTGTATATTGGATATATTTGCTCTTTAGGATAATCATCTTTTGGAAGATTACTTATCATAAAACCGAATTTTGCAATATCTCTTTTCTCTTCACGAAGATAAGGCCTTGGATCTCTTATCTTTTTTGTAACAGTATTAAGTCTTCTCTCATGAAGATCTCCATCTAACCTTGTTATTATTAGACGACACTTTACTTTATCTGGACTCGAACCTATGTAAACATTCTCAATCTCTTTTGTCTCACCACTGCCCATAGAATTACAAATCTCTTCAAGTTCAATAGCTAAATACTTACTCGAAGGTTTAATATTGCCTGTTTTAAAAAATATTGGATTTGGATTTTCAATAAATAGAGTTTTTGTTGAGTTCAATTTTAATTTAGATACAAAATATGCTTTTTTCTTCATGATATATTGAAAAAAGTCTAGAGAATAGTAACCTAAATCATTCAATACCAAGTCATTTTTTCTCAAAATTTTCTTTAATCTCGGTAAAAATTTAAAATCATTTTTAGTGCCTGTAGATATTTCAATATCTACAGGAGAAGAGTTCTTCAAATCTTTTATGAAATGAATTTTTAATCCTGCATAGGCACATTCTCCATTTCTACCACCTGGATATTCTTTTTTGAGAGAGTTATGAAGCTTACAAATACTTGAATCAGTTAAAAGTATTCTATTGAATGAACTTTTAGTAGTTTTGTCAGAGTTTTCAATATTTAGACCCATATCGAGCAATTTTGAAAAAATAGCTTTCAAAAATTTTACAAATTTAGAATTTAGTCTTTTATTTAAAGCCTCACAAGAAACTGAGATATCAGATGTTTCAAAAATATTGTGTGAAATATCACTGAGTATATCTTTAGCTATATTATTGGAAGAAAAAACTGCCATTTTCAAAAGTTCCATAGGAGTAAACTTCCTAATTCTTGTACAGAGACCTACCTCTTTTGCAATTTTATTGATTTCACTTTCGTTAAGTAAAAATTTCAAACATTTAGATTCCATAGAAAAAGCTCCTTTAAAATGATAGTTTATTTTATCATAAAAGGAGCTAAAGTACTGGTTTTATTAT
>JBOFFH010000053.1:0-7273 GCA_051648485.1 Fusobacteriaceae bacterium | reverse complement strand
AAAAAGTTGGCAATCTCTTTTTGGCTAGACTCAGGACAATCTGAGGTGTGGACAATATTTCTTAGGGTGTCTAGAGAGTAATCTCCTCTGATAGTTCCTGGAACTGAATCTAGTGGGGAAGTTTTTCCTGCCATATTTCTCACAATTTTTATGCAATTCTCTCCTTCTAGAACTAGGAGTACGACAAGTCCAGATGTTATAAACTCTAGAAGTCCGTTGTAAAAATCTTTTCCTTTGTGTATTTCATAATGCTTTTCAGCCTGCTCTAAGGTGACTTTTTCCATTTTCAGAGCCTGGATTAATAGCCCTTTTTTCTCAATTCTAGAGATAATTTCTCCGATAAGTTTACGTTTTACCGCGTCAGGTTTTATTATAAGTAGTGTTCTTTCCATATCTCCCCCTCTAATTATTTAGAATAAAGCTCATCTATAACTCTTTCAGCAAGAAGTATCGCTGAAGCGGGATTCTGTCCTGTAAAGAGAGGAACGTCGGCAACCACGTAAGGCTCAAAATCTCCACCAGCTTTAGAATAGTTTCCTCCCAGCTCACGGATTCTGTCCTCTAAAACAAATGGCACTACCTCTTGAAGACCTACAGACCTTTCTTCAGTGTCAGAAAATCCAGTTAGCTTTCTGTTTTTAATGAGAGGCTCTCCTGTTTCATCGTTAATTCCTCCCAAGAGAGCAGCAGGTCCATGGCACACTGCTGCAATTATTTTTCCATGATTGAAAAAATCTGAAAGAAGTTTTGCATTTTCTTTACTTTGAGACAGATCCCACATAGGTCCATGCCCTCCAGGATAGAAAAGAGCATCATACTGGTGGAAGTCAACTTTATCTAGGCTTACACTATGCTCTAGTAACTCCATATCATCTTCTAGGAATATCTTTACCATGGGATTATTATGAGAATCCTCTAAACTAGCTGGATCCAAAGGAATTTGCCCTCCCTTAGGAGAGGCTACAGTAATTTCTATTCCTCTATTTCGGAAAATAAAATAGGGTTCTGAAAACTCAGAAAGCCATAAACCTGTTTTTTTTCCAGTATTTCCTAACTCACCGTGAGATGTAACTACAAACAATACTTTTTTCACAAAATACCTCCTAAAAATAAAATATTCTTACTCAATTATATATACTGAACAACGGAAAAAAATCCTTATTTTAATTTTTTAAAATTACACCCCTTGACAGAATATGACTAATAAGGTATAGTAAATTTTATGTGTTAAATATTTACTGTTTAAATTTCAGGAGGAAAAAATGTCAAAAGAAACAACTTATGTAAAATTAGTAGTAGCTGACCCATCTGCACTTGGATTATTTGGTTTAGCAATGGTTACTTTGGTAGCTTCAGCACAAAAATTTGGATTTATTGAAGGATTAAGTTTAGTAGTTCCTTGGGCTATATTTTTAGGAGCTTCAGCACAACTTGTAGCATGTTTTAATGATATCAAACACAACAATGTATTTGGAGCAACTGCTTTTGGTGGCTATGCATTTTTTTGGTTTTCAATGGCTATGAGTTGGATGATTCAAATAGGATTATTTGGAGAAGCTATGAAAGCTGCTGTAGATTCTAAAGCTTATGGATTTGCATTTATAGGATACCTTATATTCTCTATCGTCATGACTTTAGGTGCTATTGAAACTAACAAAGTTCTTCTTATAATATTCATCTTTATAGATTTTTTATTTATAGGGCTAACTGGAATGTCTTTTGGTGTATTACCACACTTTATGCATACTCTTGCAGCATTTTCTGAATTATCTATTTCAATAGCTTCATTTTATGGATTTGCAGCTAATGTTCTTAACAACCATTTTGGAAGAGAATTTCTTCCAGCAGGAAAGGCACTTGGAATTTTAAAAAATGTAGATTAATCATTTTTTTCAGTTATTTAAAGGTAGGAACTAGCCTTAAGTAACTGGAAAAATAATTTAGGAGGAAAGAATGAAAAAATTATTTTTAGGATTAATAGTTTTATCTGGGCTTTTATTTACGGCATGTGGTTCTAAAGATTCTTCTAAAGTAGTATTAGAAAAAGAAAATTTAAAAATTGGTATTGTACTTTCTACAGGGGGACTTGGAGACAAATCTTTCAACGATTCAGCATATAGTGGTCTTGAAATGGCTAAAAAAGAATTTGGAATTGATTTCAAATATATAGAGCCGGCTTCTTCAGCGGAAAATGAACAGTTTTTAAGAGAATTTGCAGAGGCTAATTATGACTTAATTATAGCTACAGGTTTTCAAATGACAGATGCTACTAATAAAGTAGCCGGTGAATATCCAAATATAAAATTTGCAATGATAGATACAGCAATCGAGCAGCCTAATACAAAGAATATTCTTTTCAGAGAAGATGAGGGTTCATTTTTGGTGGGAGCATTTGCTGCTATGATATCTAAAACAGGAACTATAGGATTCGTAGGTGGAATTGATGTTCCACAGATTCAAAAATTTAAAAAAGGATATGAGCAGGGAGCCAGATATATTAACCCTGATATAAAAGTTATATCTGTATCGGTAGGGGGAATAAATCCATTTAATGATCCGTTAAGAGGAAAAGAAATTGCCATATCTCAAATCAAGCAGGGAGCAGATATTGTTTTTCATGCAGCAGGAGGCACAGGAATAGGAGTTATAGAAGGTGCTAAAGAATTAGGAAAATATGCAATTGGAGTGGACTCTGATCAAGATGATGTTGCACCAGGAACTGTACTAACTTCTATGGTTAAAAATGTGGATATAGCTGTATATGATACTGTGAAATCTCTTGTTAAAGGAAAATTCCAACCAGGAAATAATGTTTTGGGAGTTGCTGAAAACGGAGTTGGAGTTACAGATTTAAGAAATACAAAAGATATTATCGGTGCTGAAAATATTGACAGACTACAGCAAATTATCAGTAAGATAAAATCTGGAGAAATAGTGGTAAAATGAGTACATGATCAAAGGGAGTGAACTAGAGATAGTCCTCCCTTTTTTTTGCTTTCAGCAAGTTATCTGGTTGTTATTTTTTATTGTTATTTGATTTTAATAGCAAAGAAAGGTATACTTTATTAGTGAACTGTTGTGAATTTAAATTTAAACTAATGTAGTCAAGGGAGAAATATGAAAAGAAAATTATATTTAATTTTAATCAGTTTGTTCTTTTTAGCTTGTAGTAAAAAAGAAGTTGAATATTCTAAACTACAAACTAAAAATGGAATTTATTACAAAATTAATCAAGAAAAATTTTTTACAGGTACTGCTATTTCTAGATATAAGAATGGGAAAACAGAAAAAGAAGGAACTTATAAAGAAGGAAAAGAACATGGCTTATTAAAAAGTTACTATGACAATGGACAATTAAAAGATGAACAAAATTTTAAAGAAGGATTACTACATGGGTCGTTAAAGTCTTACTATGAAAATGGGAAAATAGAAAAAGAAGAAACTTATAAGAATGGACAAAAGGATGGAATAGTTAAAAGTTACTATGATAATGGACAATTAAAAGATGAACAAAATTTTGAAGAAGGATTACTGCATGGATTGCAAAAGTCTTACTATGAAAATGGGAAAATAGAAAAAGAAGGAACTTATAAGAATGGACAAAAGGATGGAATAGTTAAAAGTTACTATGACAATGGACAATTAAAAAATGAACAAAATTTTGAAGAAGGACTACTACATGGGTCGTTAAAGTCTTACTATGAAAATGGGAAAACAGAAAAAGAAGAAACTTATAAGAATGGACAAAAGGATGGAATAGTTAAAAGTTACTATGACAATGGACAATTACGATACGAATACAATTATAAAAATGGAATAGAAGATGAATTGTTAAAATATTACCACGAGAATGGACAATTACAATATGAACGAAATTACGATAACAAAAAATTAGTAAAAAGTTACTATGAAAATGGAAAATTAAAATCCGAAGAAAATTTTAAAGAAGAAGAAATAGTCAATTGAAAAGTAGTCAAAGTCATCTAGGACTGGCATCAGCTAAAAACTTGACGCTTAGTTTTAAGCTCTTTTTGACATTTTTTAAATATATTGAATTTTTTACTTGATTTTAAAAAAATGAATAAAAATAAGGAGGTAAATATTTTTAATGAAAAAATTATTGGTATTTTTAATGTTGGTATTTTCTATAGTGAGCTTTTCACAATGGCAAAAAATACAACTTGTTGATGAATTTGGTGATTATTCTGGAGATTTTGCGATGGTCAAATCAGTTGATGGTTTTGAAGGAATGAGACTTTCAAAAGATGAAAGTGGAAAGGTTAGATTGGATATTTTAATGGGAGTAGAGGCTGAGGTAGGAGAAATTTACCCTATGAAAGTAAAAATTGATAAAGGAGAAGTTATAGAATTTGATGTAATAGCTATTACAGATAATCTTTTAAGACTTGATGTTAATGAAAATTTTTTAGATAAATTTAAAAATGGTACGACTGCTTCGTTTGTAATATATAATATAAATGGAGGAGTAGTTAATTTAAAAACAAGTCTAAATGGGTTTAAAAAAGCATTTGATCAGGTTAAAATTTCAAATTATCAAGAAGTAAAAGATGATGAATCATTTATAGAATATGTAGTATTAGAAAAGACTTATTTTCATAATCTTCCTTTTGGATCAACAACAACAAAAGCTTATTTAATAAAAGGAGATACATTTATTGTTTCAAAATATGAAAACGGTTATGGTTATACTGAATTTTTAAAAACAAAAGGATGGTTATTTTTAGATTCTAAAATCAAAATAAAATAAATAATACGTAACTAATCATATACAAAAGTCCCTAAAATAATTTGATTATTAATAGTCAAATTATCTTAGGGACAATTCCATTCACAGCTATATCAATTTTTAGAATAATTTTACTATTCGTTAATTACTATTTCACCCGATTTTATCTTGGCTATAATTTCATTAAGTTTGTTAAGATTAGTTGCTCCTATAATATCTTTAGTATTTTTGAATTCAGTGGTTCCAACTCCATTTTCTTCTATTCCAAAAGCATGTGATCCGGATTGAAAAGTTCCATCGATAACTGATTTTACAGTATCATACACTGCTACATCTACATTTTTAAGCATAGAAGTCAATACTACACCTGGTGCAACATCATCTTGATTTGAATCTACTCCAATAGCATATTTACCAAGTTCTTTAACACCTTCGATAACTCCCATTCCAGTTCCACCAGCAGCGTGATAAATAACATCTGCTCCTTGTTTAATTTCAGAAATAGCAATCTCTTTTCCTTTTAATGGATCATTAAAAGGATTTGGTCCACCGGCATACACAGCAAGAACTTTTATATTAGGATTAACATATTTAGCTCCTTGCTCATATCCTTTTTGAAATCTTTGAAGTATTGGAATTTCAAGTGCCCCAACAAATCCTATAGTTTCTGATTTAGACATCATAGCAGCAAGTGCTCCCATAAGGAATGATCCTTCTTGTTCTTTGAAAAGAAGACTTCTTACATTTGGAGATTCAACAACATCATCTATCATAGCAAATTTGATATTAGGATAATTTGTAGCAACTTTTTTAGCAGCATCTGTCATATCAAATCCAGTAGCTATTACTAAATCATAGTTTGCATCTGCATACTCTCTCAAGAACTCCTCCGCTTCTGCTAACGAAGCAAGTTCAACATATTTGAAATCAATTCCAAGATCTTTTTTAGCCATCTCAAGACCTCTATAAGCTGAATCGTTAAAAGATTTATCTCCAAGTCCTCCTGTTGAAAGCACAATACCTACTTTTATTGGATTAGCTACAACAGTTGTATTTGTAGCTTCTTTAGGACCACCACAAGCCGTGAATAAAAATGTTGAAAGTACTACTAAACCTAAAATTAATTTTTTCATTTTATTTCCTCCTAATTTTTTGTATTATATATTATATTTTTATCTGAAAAGTTTTAAAATTAAAAAAAGGCCTATGCAAGGCATAGACCAATTTTATCAGACTGACTATTGTCAAATGAAATTAGCCCATAGAGAATCATTTATGGTGATTCGTAGAAACGCTCCACCTTATTAGGAGCATATATGGAATTTTTTTTTAATTTTAACTATAAAAATAAATATACACTATATAATAATGTTTGTCAATAGTAGAAGTTATAATTTATTATTTTTATTATTTTCAAAGGATATTCTATGCTTTATACGTAAATTAATTATGTTAGTAAAAAAATTATTGGAAGGTGTAATATGTTTACAAAACTAAATTTAATTTTGACATTTCTTTTGATTCCTTTTTTTAAAATGAAAAAAGTAGATTCTGAAATTTTTATACAAGAAGAGACTAATAAAGGTTTGATCTATTCACATGAAAAACTTTACAGTGTCTATGATAATGCAATAAATTCTTTTTTGGTTACCAATACTAGAATAATAGGAGTCTTCAAGCTCAAATTAAAAACTGGAGAGATAAAAATCATAAAAATATTTTCAATACCTCTTTTTCAACTTGGAACTATAGATACATATAAGTTCAAAAAATTAAAGATTAATATTTTGTGCTTAACTTCTTCTCCAGGATATAATTTTTATTGGTTTTTTGATCACAGTGTTTCAATGCAAGAGCTTTCTAATGAAATATCTATTGTTGTAGCTGATGTTCAGATTAGCGGTGGCTCAAAGTTAAAAAAATTGGAATGAGCTATCTCCTGCTAATAGAAGAGGAGGCTTTGTTATTGCAACCTCTACATAATCTTGTCAAGATCACAAACTTCAATACCCAAATATTTTATTAGATCTTTTGGATTTAGCTCAATTTGCATTCCTCTAACTCCTGCACTCAGATATATTTTTTCAAAATTCAGAGCAGTAGTATCTATAAAAGTTTTATGACGTTTTTTTATTCCTATAGGAGAGCATCCACCACGAATATATCCTGTATTTTCAAAAAGATCTTTGACTCCCAACATCTCAATTTTTTTACATCTGACTACCTTTGCCAATTTTTTTAGGTCTAGCTCTCCATCTCCTTGAATACACGCTACAATTAATTCTTTTTTTTCAGTAAAAAGTATAAGAGTTTTAAAAATTTGGCCTATAAAAATATTAGTTTTAAGAGATAGAGTTATTGCACTAAGATCCTGTTCATCTACCTCATAATTAAAAGTTTTAAAAGCTAATTTTGCTTTTTCTAATTCACGAACCACATTATTTTTTTTCAATTTGTACTCCTCCAATTATTTTCTTCAATTAAAATATACTCTAAAATTTAAAATAAATCAAAAATATTTAAAAA
>JBOFFH010000052.1:0-7864 GCA_051648485.1 Fusobacteriaceae bacterium | reverse complement strand
TATTTTTAATTCTGTTGCTTTTTTTGTTGTAACAACCTCATTACTATCCTTTTTAGTTGTAGGATTTGTAGGATTAGTTGGATCGTACTTGAAACTTGCTCGATTCAGTATATCTGATGTTGTACCTGGATATAGCTTAGCAGCTATTATGAACTCTATTCCAGACATTGGTGCTAAAGATACTCTTTGGCTTAAATTAATATTTGGTGTTAAAGTTTTTTCTGTAGTTCCTAATGTTTCAGCTCCTAATACAACCTCTCCACTTCCTGTCATTTTTCTTGCACTTACAGTCCAAGATTCGAATGCCTGACTCGATAATCCATTAATGGTAGCTTTTATCTCAATTATTGCATCTTCTACCAATATTCCATTTGCCCAACCTGTTCCAGTATTTCCAACTGTAATCTTATATGTCAAAGTATCACTATCTACATAAATCGATTTATCTACTGTTTTCAATATCTGTACTATTGCTGGTAAAGGATCTACTGTTGTACTGTTATCTTTTGTATCTTCTATAATTGTATTTCCAAGAGAATCCTTTATTTCCGCTGTATTTTTTATTTTACCAGCTGCTAAAGGATTTACTGTAGCTTCTATTACTACTGTTACAGTATCTCCAGGATAAATATCTCCTATTGCTTTATACGTATTTGGAGCTGATGATTCTTGAGCTATTACAGTCAGAGGATTTGTTTTTGTTAAAGTTACCTGTCTGAAACTAGATATAGCTTTTCCAACAGTTCCATCTGCTAGTTCTGTCGTAATTGATCCTAACTCATCGATTATAGAAACATCATTAAGATATCCAGTTCCTACATTTTTTAAAACTATCGTATAGATAAGTTTTCCACCAGGTGTATAATCTGCTTTATTAACTTTTTTAGTTAACTCTGCTATTCCTGGAAGAGGTGTTAATATTACTGTTTTTGGACCTAAATCTACTCCGTTATATTTAGCATTGGCTGTATTAGTTATATCTCCTACTGCTAATGGATCAGCTTTTCCTTTTATTCTAATAATAATAGTTTCACCTAATCCTAAAGTAATTTTTGCTGTATTTAAATCTTGTCCATTAACAATTCCTGTAGCGAAATATTTTGTAGCATCTCCACTTGCAGTAACAACTTCAAAAGTCCAACCTGGTTGAAATGCATTTACTAAGCCTCCTGATGCTGACGTAGCTTTTATTTCACTGATAATATCCTTTAATTCTATATCTTTTGCTATTGCATCTGTGCTTGTATTTCTCAATATAAGTCTAAATCCTATGTCTCCACCCGGAGTATAAGTTAGAACCTCATTAACTAGCGGAAGTTTATAAAATTCTACTTCTGCTATTTTTGGATTTATCGGTTCACTCAGTTTATTCTCATTATTGATATTAGCTATGTTTATTATTTCACCAACTGCTAAAGTAGATGTTGTTGCTTTTATTGTAATTTCTACTTTTCCTGTTGGGGCTATATCAATTTCTGTATTTATATCCACATTATCTACCAAACTATTTTTAAAGATTGTTTGGTTATTGAATGAAACATTTCCATGAGTTATAACACTCGTTACAGTCCAGTTAACAAATGCTTGACCTAAACTTCCATTTAATAACGTTGTTTTTATTTCACTAATTTTATCGATTATTTTTATGTTATCTCCAAAACCTTCACCTGTATTTTCAATTGTCAGCTTATATTCTACAGTCTCATTTGGTCCATAGATTTTATTTGCTGGTGCAATTAATTTTTTTTCAGAAGTAATTACAGGTAATTTTGGATTTATCGGATCTGATGGATAACTTTTACCATTAACTACCACTATATTTGCTGGAACAATTCCAATTGCTGAGTTTATTATTTTTCCAGTAATTGTGTATACAATTACATCTGATGGAGCAAAATCAACTTCAACTTGCAAATTAGTTGCAGAATTTCCTGACACAGGTTTTATATCTGTTAGTACAGTTTTGTTCAACTTGTTAGTCACCACTGGTGCAGATATTACTACACTTTCTAATGCTTTACCAGCTGTATTTCCTGATAAACTTGTTGTTATCAAATCTGTATTATCTCTAACTAATAAATTATTGAAGAAACTTTTTCCTGTATTTTCAATCTCAATACTATATTCAACAGTATCTCCTGGTTTATACGTCATACCAGCTACAAAAGCAACTCCATTTAATTTTGTAAGAGTTTTTTTGGCTATGATTGTTGGTGCTACTGGTAGCAATTCAACTGTTTTAATGTTGTTATTGTCATAAATTGAAGTGTTTGTAAATTTACCTATAATTGTATCTTTTAATTTTCCGGTTATTACAAACTCTATCCATCCACCTGAAGCTATTGTTACTCTTCCTGGTAAATCTATAGTATTATTCATTTCTCCATTTATTGTTGTTACTTCTCCACCTGAAGTTGTAACTGTTGCTGTATAACTTTCAAAAACATTTGAAGTTGGAACTGCTGCTGATCCATTTGATTCAGCAATCTCAGCAACTATGCTACTAATTGTATCTTTATAATTTTTTAAAGCACTTATTCCTAATCCTTTTTCACCATCTACCTTGTTTTCTATTCTTATTTTATAAACTATAGTTTCTCCAGGTAAAAATGTTTTCTTAACTGTAGTTCCATTTTCTTCAAAAACTTGTTTTGTGTGAATTATATTAGGTGTTTTTGAACTAGACGTTACTGTTGATTTTAACCCATCTAAGGTTGCAGTATTTGATATAGTTCCAATAGCTTTTTCATTTATTTTTGCTTTTATTGTATAAACTATCTCTCCACCAGGATGCAAGTCCATTAAAGCTACTATTTTAGGCTTAGCTACTGTATTAGGAATTTCAGTTCCTAATGGAATAGAATTGTTTACATCTGGAATTGTTGAAGCTCCTGTTGAACTTATTCTAGTTACTGTCCAACTGTCAAATGCCTGTCCTGTTGTACCTGCAGTTGAATAACTTGTCATAACGGATCCTATCTCATCTACGAATTCTCCATTATTCAAAATTCCAAAACCTGTATTTTTTAGAGTTATTTTGTATTCTATAAATCCACCAGGCATATAACTACCTGAAATTACAGTTGTTCCATCTGGTTTATAGAAATTCATAACCTCTTTTTTAATACTAATCTTAGGTATAGAAGGACCTACTTGATTAGA
This sequence comes from Fusobacteriaceae bacterium, assembly GCA_051648485.1. Classification (GTDB taxonomy): domain Bacteria; phylum Fusobacteriota; class Fusobacteriia; order Fusobacteriales; family Fusobacteriaceae; genus JAGNZR01. Next base: position 4,702 of record JBOFFH010000052.1, on the reverse strand, counting down.
TACAGCATCTCCATCCACAATAGCTGTATTTGTTATTAATCCTACTGCTTTGTCAGAAACTTTGGCTTTAATTGTGTAAACAATTACTCCATTAGTTGGAATATCTGGAGTTGCAACTAATTTTCCATCAGTTATAACTGGATTTCCTAAATCTGCTTTAAATCCTGTAGCAGTACTATTAACTAAATCTAAAATAATTTCTGTAAATGCTGGTTTTATTGATACTCCAGTTGAATCTAAAACTGAAATATTGCTAAAATCATCTGTAACCAATATATTTTGAGCATTTCCACTACTATTATTTTTAAGTGTAATTGTATAAATTATATATTCACCTGGCTTGTATTTAGTAGGTGATACACTTTTTGTGTTTTGTAAATTATGTCTAAAAGGAACTGTTTCTAAACCATTGTTATTAATCGTTCCAATTGCATCTTTTCTTACCAAACCTTCTATTACATATTGAACTTTTTCTCCTGGTTTAACATCTACTATTCCTACTAAATTTTGATTATCCGTAGGTTCAAAAGTGAAAACCTCTTCTGTTCCGTCTGTTTCATTTGTTATAATTTTTTTGACAGTAAACACTCCATCAAATGGATGCCCACTAGTTCCGTCTATCAAAGGTATTGATAGATTTTTTATCATTTCATTTATATTTATATTATTTTGGTATCCAGGCCCTGTTGAATTAACAGTTATTGTATACTTTACTGTATCTACTCCTGGTATATATGTTGATTTGTTAACTTCTCTTGTAATTCCACCACCTGGAGGAACTATATTATGTTGAAGAGAACTTGAAGCTATTTCTGTAACTCCCTCTGACACTGTGGCTTTATTTGTAATCTGAGTTGAAACAACTCTTGGATTTACTATTGCAACAATTTTGTATGTCACTGTTGAATTTGCTGGAATAGTCACAGTATCATTTAAATCTGTTTTTGGACTTCCTAAAGATGCTGTTGGATCAAGGTTATTAACACCTCTAAATATATTCCAAGTATCAAATGCAGGTTGCAGTTCCATATCTGCTACATTTTCCAATGCTAAATTATTAGCATATGTTACTTTTATTGTACTTAATATATCCTTTACAACTACTGTTTTTTCAGAACCTAATCTATTGGCAACATCTAAATAATATGTTATTGTTCCACTTGGTTCAAAAGTAGTTGTGTTACTTCTTTTTATAAAGTCTATTAAGTTTCCTGTTCCGCCTTGTTTTGTAATTGTAGCTGATGTTGATGTTGTTAAATTATTTTGAGTATCTTTTACCTCTACAGTATTAGAAACTGTATTTCCAGTGTAATCAGATTTCACTTTAGCAACAACAGTATATTCAACTTTACCACCTGGTGCAATATCAACTATTGCATCTAAGTTTCCATTCAAAGGATTAGTTATTCCTGTTGTTGTTCCTAGTCCTGATGGTATTCCATTTATTACAATATTTTCAAAATATGCCGTATTTAAATTATCTTTAACTAAAGCATCATTTGCATATCCAGGACCTGCGTTTGATACAGTTATCTTAAATGAAACTGTATCTCCTGGAATGAATGAATTAACTGTTGCTACTTTAGTTGTATTCAAACTAGGAAATTTAGGTGTTATTGTATTTATTGACTCTATATTATCTGCTTTAGCTTTATTAGTTATTGGACCATAAAGAACTTCCGAATTAGTTGAAGTTTTCAAAGTCGCTGTAATTTTGTATGTAACAGATCCTCCTGGAGATATATCAACAGTGTCTGCTAAATTTATATTGCTAGTTGCAGATGTTAAAGTTGTTTTTGTTTCACTTCCAACTAAAACTGGTTTAGCTATTGTCCAACCACTAAATGCAGTTACTGATGTCATTGAATTTAGTAAACCTGCTGTTACTTCTGAAATTTTATCTTCAACTTTTATCCCTAATGCAACTCCAGCTGTTCCTGAGTTACTAACGACAACATCATACTCGATTGTTGTTGTATCTCCAACTGAATAAATTGCTGTTGGACTGCTTTTAGCTATGCTAATCTTAGAAGATTTTGTTTGTGATCCTTTGTCAGAATATACCAATCCATTCACAGAAGCTGAGTTTTTAATCGAACCTTTTGCTTTTGGATTTAATGTTGTAACTACAGTATATGTTATTCTTCTATTTGGTCCAAGTATTACATTTTTTACATCTAAATCAGCAGTTGGTGAATATGTTCCAGCACTTGTTGGGTCTGTAGGACTCGTTACAAGAGTTGGAGTTGCTGATGAAATGTTATATACTTTTGATGTTATAACCCATGACTGAAAAGCTGGGCCTGTTGTACCATCGATAAGTTGTGTTGTTACAGCACTTAATTTATCTGCCACAAGTACATTAGTTGCATATCCATCTCCTGGATTATCAACATCTATTGTATATGTAAGTGTTCCTCCTGGAACATACTCTGTAGTATTAACATTTTTAGCTATTTCTAAAATTGGAGTAGACATCTTAACTCCTGGTCCTGTCTCTAAAACATTATCTCCAACTAATGGTTTATCATCTACAATTGTTCCAACTGTTGTAAGTTTTGTCTTAGCTTTTATCTCATAGACTATTGTTCCTGTTGGACCTATATCAGCGGTTATAGCTAAGTTTCCAGAGGCATTTGTAATTATTCCAGTTCCTGGAGATGTTCCAGTTCCTGAAAAACTAAGTACTGATAAATCCCAACTATCAAAAGCTGGACCTAAAGAACCATCTATCTGAGTAGCTTTTATTGAATTTATCAAGTCATTTATTGAAACGTTATTCATAAAACTATTTTCTGCATTTGTTACTGTTAGTGTATATGTTATCGTATCTCCTGGTTTGTATTCAATTTGTGTTGGAACTTTTGTTATTACAATTGAATTATTATTTGCTAAAGCAACTGGTTTTGCAGTTACTGTTGCAGTTATTGGTGTAGTACCAGCTTTTTTTAAATCTACTTTATTAACTATATCACTAATAGATGTATCTTTAGCTATTGTAGTTATTGTATAAACTATTTTTTCCCCTGGGAATACTGTTACTATGTCTAATAAATTTGTATTAGATGTAGTTCCCCCATTAGTCACTATAGCTGAAAGAGATTTTTTTGCTCCTCCCTCTACAACTGCATTTACTGTCCAGCTATTTAATAATGATGTTGCTGAAACATCTGCTGCATTTACTGCTGAATTATTTCCAACATTACCTTTTATAGTATCTAGTAAATCTTCAACCAAATAATTTGAAGCTATACCAGTTCCTTTATTTTCAACAGTTACTGTATAAGTTATTGTTTCTCCTGGTTTGTAAGTTGCTTTACTTTGAACTTTTGTCAAATTTAGTGTAGGTGCAACTGAAGATGATAGTAAAGTTGATGTTTTCTCAACAGCATTTCTATCTATAACTTTTACAGTATTTTGAATTTCACCTACTATATCATCATTAATTTTACCTGTTATTGTATATTCAACAAAACCTCCTGTAGGAATATTAACATCAGTAGCTATTAAATCACCTATTGAATTAAATACTCCTGCACTACTATTTCCAAAAGTCGCAGCAGTTATATTAATTGTCCCTGATGCAAAAACTGGTTTTACTGAACCACCAGCTGATGTTGCTGTCATTGTAGAAAGAATATCTTCTACTTTCAGCTTTGTGATTGGTACACTTGCTGAATTATTTGTTATCCTAACATTATATGTATAATTTTGTCCTGGTATATAACTCGGTGTCGGTGATGTTTTTCCAACTATAAAATCATATTTTGCTGAGTCTAGTATTACAGTTGGAGATAATTCTTTCTTATTTCTAACTGTAACACTTGCAGTATTGTTAATTGGAGTAGTAGTTCCTGGTTTAACATCAGCAACTATTGTATATTCAACTTTATTTTTTGGCGTAATTGTTATTCCTGTAGCCAATAAATTTCCTGTAGAAGAGAAAGTTCCAATGCTACTTCCTCCAGTTGCAGTTGCAGTTATTACAGCACCAGTTAACTCTGGTGGTAAAATATCTTCTAATGTAATATCTTTTATAGCTATATTATCGCTTGTATTTGCTATAACAATTTTATACGTTACTTTACCATCTTTTTCATAATAAGTTGTTGGTGACGATTTTGATATACTATATCCATAAGGGACCCTTGTTAAAGTTGCACTACCTGTTGCTAGTTGAGTGTTCCCTGAACTTAGTGTTGCTACTGGTGTTAAAGAACCATTAACACCTTGGTTTACCGTTCCCAAAACAAAATATTCTATGAATCCCCCCGCAGGAATACTTATACCTGTGGCTTCAAAATCTCCTGTTAAACCAATAGAACCTGCATTCGCTGAAGGACTTTTTGATCCTACTTGATTTATTAAATTTGAAAATGCTGAAGATGTTCCCCCTCCATCTAAAGTTGATGTTATGCCACTCAACGGCATTGCAACTTTGATTCCATTTAAAGCTGTTGCATCTGGATTTGATACACGTACTTTAAATACTACTTGGTCTCCAGTATCATAAGTAGCTGATAGCGGGGCTCCAAATATATCACTTTTTGTTACAATTACTGTTGGTGCTGCTAATAAAAGTATTGAATTTAATAAAAACAATACAAATATTATATAACGATTACTTAATAATTTTTTCTCCATATTTCCTCCCTATTTCTTTTTTATTATAATATACCAATTATGTATTCTATTTTTTTTT
>JBOFFH010000051.1:0-4442 GCA_051648485.1 Fusobacteriaceae bacterium | reverse complement strand
GAAAATATAGTTTTAAATAATTTGGAAGAAATTATAAAAATAAAGAATATAGATATAAAAGAATTTAAAGAGGGAAATGCTTATGATGTTGTTATAAGCAATCCTCCTTATATGAAGTTAGATGGTAAAAAAATAAATTTTTCAGATTCTAAAGGTATTGCACGTCATGAAATATCTTTGACCTTGGAAGAATTCATAGCCAATTCAAAAAGGGTTTTAAAACCTGTGGGAGAACTTTATTTAGTTCACAGAACTTACAGAATTTCTGAAATACTAATTTTGTTAGAGAAATATAATTTTTCACCAGAAAAAATAAAATTTGTTTATCATAGAGAAAATTTTAATTCTAATTTAGTACTAGTAAAGGCAATAAAAGGTAAAAAAGTTAAGCTAGAAGTAGAAGAACCTTTATATTTAGAAAAAACACAATAATAACTGCCTCCATGAAAATGGGGGTGTTTTGAATTTTAAGGAGTTGAAAAAATGTTTAAAATCCACTCTAAATATGTTCCAACTGGAGATCAACCAGAGGCTATAAAAAAAATAACTAACAATATTTTAAGAGGTGTGAAAGATCAAACTTTACTTGGAGTAACAGGTTCAGGAAAAACTTTTACTGTAGCCAATGTTATAGCACAAACAGGAAAACCAGCTCTTATTTTAGCACCTAATAAAACATTGGCAGCACAATTGTACGAGGAATATAAAAGTTTTTTTCCAGAAAATGCTGTGGAGTATTTTGTTTCTTACTATGACTATTATCAACCAGAAGCCTATATAGCTTCTACAGATACATATATAGAAAAAGATTCTTCTATAAACGATGAAATAGATAAGTTAAGAAATGCTGCAACAGCTGCTCTTATTCACAGAAAAGATGTCATAATAGTAGCTTCTGTTTCAGCTATTTATGGTTTAGGTTCTCCTGAAATTTACAAAAAGACAACTATTGCTATAGATTTAAAAACAGGAATTTCTAGAAAAAAACTTATAGAAAGATTAATTGCCCTTAGATATGAGAGAAATGACACTGATTTTTACAGAGGAAAATTTAGAATAAAGGGAGATGTAATTGACATATACCCTTCTTATATGGAAACTGCTTATAGAATAGAATTTTTCGGTGAAGACTTAGAAAATATCTCTGAAATCAACACTTTGACAGGACAAAAAATAAATAGAAAGTTGGAGAGAATAGTTATTTATCCAGCTACTCACTATATAACAGAAGAAGGAGACTTAGAAAGAATAATAGTGGAAATAACCCAGGACATGGAAATTGAGGTAAAAGCTTTTGAAAAATCAGGAAGACTTTTAGAAGCTCAAAGGCTTAAACAAAGAACTCAGTATGATTTGGAAATGATAAGGGAAATAGGTTATTGTAAAGGAATAGAAAATTATTCTAGATACCTTTCAGGAAGAATGACTGGTTCAACTCCAGATACTCTTATTCATTATTTTGCAAAAGATTTTGTAGTGTACATAGATGAGTCACATGTAACAATTCCACAAATTGGAGGAATGTATAATGGAGATAAAGCTAGAAAAACATCTTTAGTAGAAAATGGATTTAGACTTAAATCAGCTTTAGACAATAGACCACTAAGATTCGATGAGTTTAGAGAATTAGTACCTCAAACTGTTTTTGTTTCTGCAACCCCTGGAGATTTTGAAATAGAGCACTCTAACAATGAGATCATAGACCAATTAATAAGACCTACTGGAATTGTAGATCCCGAAATAGAGATTCGTCCAACAAATAATCAAGTAGACGATTTGTTGGGTGAAATAAATTTAGAAGTAGAGAAAGGGCATAGAATTTTGGTAACAACTTTAACAAAAAGAATGGCTGAAGAACTTACAGAATATTATGCAAGCTACGGAGTTAGAGTAAAATATATGCATTCAGATATTGAAACTTTAAAAAGAATAGAAATAATTCGTGAACTTCGTCAAGGTTCTTTTGATGTGCTGGTTGGAATAAATCTTTTAAGAGAAGGATTGGATATACCTGAGGTAGCACTTGTGGCCATATTAGAGGCTGACAAAGAAGGGTTTCTAAGAAGTCGTAGGTCTCTTATACAAACCATAGGAAGAGCAGCTAGAAATGTAGAAGGGAGAGTTATACTTTATGGAAACAAAATAACCAAATCTATGCAGTTAGCTATGGATGAAACTGAAAGAAGAAGAAAAAAACAACAGCAATATAATCATTACAATGGAATAGAACCCAAAAATACAATAAGACAAATTTCCGAAGAATTAAGAAATTTAGATTATGGAATTAATACTAAAGATTTAGAAAATATTGATATAAAGAGATTTAAAAATGAAAAAGATATAGAAAAAGAGATTAAAAAATTAGTTAAAGAAATAGAAGTTTTAGCAAAAGAACTAAATTTTGAAGAGGCAATAAAAAGAAGAGATGAAATGAAAAAATTAGAAAAATTATTACTTGAATTTTAAAATAGGAGAAATCATGATCGGAAAGATTTACTCAGTTACAGAGTTTAGCAAAATAATAAAAAGAGAAACCGAAACGAATTCCTATCTTCAAGAAGTTTTTATCGGAGGAGAGCTTTCATCGGTAACTTATTATAAAAGTGGTCATCTATATTTCAACTTAAAAGACAAGGATTCACAAATAAAATGTGTAGCTTTTAACTACAGATTAAAAAAAATTCCTGATAACTTAAAAGAAGGGGATTCAGTAAAAATTTTTTGTGATGTTGGATTTTATGAAGCTAGAGGAGAGATGCAACTTTTAGTTAGATATATAGAAAAAGAGAATAAGATGGGAGAACTTTTTCTAAAATTAGAAAATTTAAAAAAAGATATGGAGAAATTGGGTTATTTTAATTTAGAGCATAAAAAAAAGTTACCAAAATTTCCTAAAAATATAGGGGTAGTTACTTCATTTTCAGGAGCTGCTCTTCAAGATATTATTAAAACTATAAAAAAAAGAGACAATAGAATAAATATTTATGTTTATCCAGCTAAGGTTCAAGGTTATGGTTCCGGAGAGGAAATAATAAAAGGAATAGAAACTTTAGATAAAATAGAGGTAATAGATTTGATTATAGCTGGCCGTGGTGGTGGAAGTGTGGAAGATCTTTGGAGTTTCAATGAAAAAGAAGTAGCCTTAGCCTTTTACGACTGTAAAAAACCTATAATTTCAGCAGTAGGTCATGAAATAGATAATCTTCTTTCGGATTTAACAGCAGATAAAAGGGCTACAACTCCTACAGGAGCTGTGGAAATGTCTGTTCCTGAAAAAAAACAATTGATAAAAGATATGTCTGATAGAAGAAAAAAAATATTTAGACTCATAAATGCCATATTGGATGAAAAAAGAGTTCAAATGGATTCTTTAAAAAATGATTATTATTTGAAGAGTTATCCTAAAGATATAAAAAAACATATCCAAGATTTATTGCTTTTGGAAGAAAAATTGAAAAACAATATAAAGAATAAATTAAAAGAAAAAGAAAACGCTCTTCAATTCAGATTAGAAAAAATAATAGGCTTAAATCCTATTAAAATACTTTCTTTGGGTTATTCGATAACTTCAAAAGATGGGACGATAATAAAAAATCCAGAAATACTAAAAGTAGGAGATGAAATAACTACTAAAGTAGAAAAGGGATGGATAAAAAGTATAGTAAAGGAGTTGGAAAAAAATGATTAAATCACTATTTATTACTTTGAAAGTTTTTGTACTTTCTTTGATATTAGTCACAAATGTTTCGGCCGAAACTTCAGAAGGGAATTTTTATTATGGAAATGACCTGATGAAAAAAGGACAACACGAAGAAGCTAACAGAGTTTTTAAAGGTTGTCAAGAGGATGAAAGATGTCTTTTAGGAGCAGCAACAACTTCAAGACTTGTTGGAAAAAACAGTGAAGCTATAAAATATTACAATCAGTTATTGAATGTAAACTCGGAAATAGAAGAGGGATATTTTGGAAGAGCTTTGGCCCATAGAGGAATAGAAGAATATAATATGGCTATAAATGATTTTAAAAGTGCACTTTCTAAAAAAGATAATGAATATAGCTATGCCGGTTTAGGAGATTTATATATTCTTATAGGAAGAAAAGATATGGCAAAATCTATATTAGAAGAGGGGCTGAAAAAATATCCTAATTCTAAACTTATAAGAGAACTTATTGTTAAAACTTACAACTAAGATATTTAGGAGGAGTTATGGAGTGGTATAGACTAAAATGTGTTGGAATTACTGATGCTTTGATAAGAAATCTATATAAAAGTTTAGAGGATTATAAAGAAATTTTTAAACTGCAGCCTGAACAATTGGAAAAATATTTTAAGTTCAACAAGGAAGATATAAATAAGTTAGAAAAAAGTAAAAAAATAGATTTAATTGAAGAATTAGATAAGTTAAAAAAACAAAAAATTAATCTGTTATTTATGGGAGATG
>JBOFFH010000050.1:0-12424 GCA_051648485.1 Fusobacteriaceae bacterium | reverse complement strand
AAAATTATATCTGACCTTCCAAGAGTGGAAGATAAAAACCTAATTGTAGGTTATGAAAAATCAGATGATGCAGCAGTATATAAATTGACAGATGAGATAGCAATGATTCAAACTTTAGATTTCTTTACCCCAATGGTAGATGATCCATATGTGTTTGGACAAATAGCAGCGGCAAATTCACTGAGTGATGTTTATGCCATGGGTGGAATTCCTAAAACAGCAATGAATATAGTTTGTTTTCCTGAGAAAGAGGATATAACTATACTTCAAGAGATTTTAAGAGGTGGAGCAGAAAAGATAGTTGAAGCTGGAGCAGTCCTAAGTGGAGGACACTCGGTTCATGACCCTGAAACTAAGTATGGACTTTCAGTTACAGGAATAGCTCATCCAGATAAAATATTAAAAAATTATGGTGCAGAAGTAGATGATGTAATAATAATAACAAAGCCTTTAGGAACAGGGATAATTTCTACTGCTTCTAAGATGAAAATGGCAACAAAAGAAGCTGTAGATAAAACAGTTCATTATATGACAATGTTAAATAAATATTCAGCTGAAGTTATTACCAATTATCCAGTAACGTCTTGTACAGATATAACAGGTTTTGGATTTTTAGGTCATCTTTATGAAATGGCTTCAGCAACTAACCTTACTTTTGTAATAGAAAAAGAATTGATTCCTTATATTGAAGAAGCAAAAGAATATGCCAATGAATTTTTTATTACAGCTGGGGGACAAAAAAATAGAAAGTTTGTGGAAAAAGATGTGAATATGGATGCAGCAGAATTTTGGCTACAAGAGGTAATGTTAGATCCTCAAACCTCAGGTGGACTTATGTTTACACTAGGATCTGGCCATTTAGAAAAAATAATGGAAGAGTTCAAAGAAAAAGGGATAGAATTTTGGATAATAGGAACTGTTCAAAGCAAAAAAGATAAAACAATAATTGTGAGGTAAAAAATGAAGGAGTTATTTAGAAAACTTCCTAAAGTTGATAAACTTTTAAATGATGAAAAACTGGAAAATTTAAGTAAAGAATTAAATTACTATACATTTTCAACGAGTATTAAAGAGGGAATAGAGTTTTTTAGAAAAAAAATATCAGCTGGTGAGATAAAAGATTTTAAAGAAGAAGACGTAATTGAAAAAATAAAAGAGATAAGCAAAGTAATGATGAGAAATAGCTTAAGAAAAGTTATAAATGGGACTGGAACTATAATTCATACAAATTTAGGAAGGTCACTATTCAATCAAAAAATGGTGGAGAATATAGAAGAGATTGCAACTAACTACAACAATCTAGAGTATGACCTAGATAAAGGAAGTAGAGGAAGTCGTTACACTCATTTAGAAGGGCTTATATGCCAAGTTACAGGTGCAGAAGCAGCTCTTGTGGTGAATAATAATGCTGCTGCTGTTATACTTGCTTTAAATGAAATGGCAAAAGGAAAAGAAAGTATTGTTTCAAGAGGAGAGCTTGTAGAGATAGGGGGTTCTTTTAGAATACCTGATATTATGGAACTTTCTGGTTCTAAACTGGTAGAGGTAGGAACAACTAACAGAACCCACTTAAAAGATTATGAAAAAGCTATTACAGAAAATACAGGACTTCTTGTAAAAATTCATTCTTCCAACTATAAGATGACAGGTTTTGTAAAAAGTGTAGATTTAGAAGAATTGGCCACTCTTGGTAAAAAACATGGAATTATAACTATGGAAGATATAGGTAGTGGAGTGTTAATAGATTTTTCTAAATATGGAGTAACTAAAGAACCAACAGTTCAAGAAAGTTTAAAAGCAGGCATAGATTTGGTAACTTTTAGTGGAGATAAGCTTTTAGGAGGACCCCAAGCTGGAATAATAGTAGGAAAAAAAGATTTGATAAAAAGGTTGTCTGAAAATCAATATTTAAGAGCTTTTAGAATGAATAAAAATTCGATAGCCTCTTTAGAAATAGTGTTTAAATACTATTTAGATGAAAGAGAAGCAGTGAAATCTATCCCAACCTTGAGAATGATTTTAGAGGGAGAAGAAAAAGTTTTAAAAAGAGCTGAAAAATTTGAAGAACTTTTAAAAGATAAAAATATAGAGTACAATTTAATCCCTACAAGAGCCAAAATAGGTGGAGGAGCAATGCCTGAAGAGAGTGTTCCAAGTTATGGAATAAGTCTTAAAGGAAATCCTAATAAACTAGAGGAACTTTTCAGAAAAAATGAATCTGCAGTAATAGGAAGAATTTATGACAATCAATTTGTAATAGATATGAAAACAGTCCAAGAAAAAGATTTTGTAATTTTAAGTGAAATAATATATAAGCTGTCAAATTAAAGGAGTAGAAATTATTATGATAAAAATAAATGCTTTGGGAAAACCTTGTCCCCTTCCAGTTATAATGACAAAAAATGCTTTAAAAGAGTTAACAACAGGAGAAATTGAAATAACCATAGATAATGAAATTTCAGTTCAAAATGTTGAAAAATTATGTTTAGAACTAGGATATAAATATAATGTTGTAGAAGAAGAAGAAATTTATAAAGTTTTAATCAGTAAAAATTTAGAACCAATCGTAAACACATTCAACGTTGAAAAATTAGAAAAAGCAGAAGAAAATATAGTGATAGTAATAGATAGTGATGAGATGGGAAAAGGAGATATTGAGCTTGGAAAAACTTTGATGAAAGGTTTTTTGTACACTTTGACAGAGATAGAAAAATTGCCAAAAACAATAATTTTTTATAACAGTGGGGTTCTTTTAGGAACTGAAACAGCTGAGACATGGGAGGATATAAAAAATCTTTCGGATAAAGGTGTAGAGATACTTTTCTGTGGAGCCTGTACAAATTTTTATGAAATTACTGATAGAGTAAGAATAGGAGAAATTACCAACATGTACAATATAGTGAATAAACAGTTAAGAGCTAGTAAAGTGATAAAACCATGATAAAAGTTGAGGATTTTTTACTTTTGTCAGCCAATTCTACTCATGTTGTAATGAAATGTGATGGAATATTAAAAGCTGCCGGAATAGCTTGTAGAGTGATCCCATTACCCTCAGAAGTGAGTGCTAGTTGTGGATTGTCTATAAAAACAGAGCTTGAAAGCTCGGAAAAAATAAGAAATATTTTAGAAGTAGAAAATTTAAATTTAGATTTTTATAAAGTTAAAAAAATGGGAATAAAAAAAATCATAGAAAAAATTGACCAATAGACTAAAAAATGCTATAATTATTTTATTGAAATGGAAGCGGTTGGGCAACTGGTGTTCCCTCCAGTCTTCAAAACTGTGCAAGCGACTTTGGTCGTTGGTAGGTTCGATTCCTACACGTTTCCGCCAAAATTGAATTTTAGAGATGCTAATTCTTCAGAATAGCATCTTTTTTTTTATCAAGTTTTCTGAAAATTTGAAATGTTTAGATTTTGGTAAAAAAAAAGAGTATTAATTTCAAAATTAATACTCCAAATTCATATTGGATTATTTGTAAATCCCTGTTTCTCTCATTTCTTCAAGCTTCATTATTCTGTCTTCGGTATTAGGATGAGTACTAAAAAGTTTTGTCATATTTTTTCCAGCAAAAGGACTAACTATAAACATATTTTCTGTTGCCATATTGGCATCCATAGGATTTCTTCTTACTCCTAATTCCAATTTTCTTAAAGCTCTGGCAAGATACATAGGATTTCCTGAAACTTTAGCTCCAAAGGCATCCGCTTTGTATTCTCTAGTTCTAGAGATTGCCATTTGTACAAGCATAGCAGCAATAGGTGCCACAAGAGCTACAACTAGCATAGCTATAGGATTGCTATCATTATCATCTTTATTTCTTCCACCACCAAAAATAGCAGCCCATTGAGCCATTTTTGAAAGCATCATAATAGCTCCAGCCATAGTTGCGGCAATTGTTCCAATAAGAATATCTCTATTTCCTATATGACCCAATTCGTGACCAATAACTCCTGAGAGTTCATCATCATCTAAAATTTCTAAAAGTCCACGAGTAACTGCCACAGCTGAGTGTTTTGGATTTCTACCAGTGGCAAAGGCATTAGGTTGTCTCTCTTCTATTATATATACCTTGGGCATAGGTAAATCTGCATTTCTTGTAATTCTTTCCACTAGTTTATATAAAGAAGTATCCGATTCTATAGGTTTTGCACGGTACATAGATAAAACTATTTTATCACTAAACCAATAGGAAAAAAAGTTCATCCCTCCTGCAAAAATAAGAGCCATTATCATTCCATTTTTTCCTCCAATTGAGTTACCTATAAACATCAAAAGAAGAGTCATTACAAACATAAGTAAAAAAGTTTTTATTGTATTCATATTCTACCTACCTTATTTTATTGTTTTATCCCTTATTTAATAGTACCATATGGAATTTTCTTAGTCAAGAGCAGTAAAAATTAAAGGATAAGAGAAAAATATTTTGAAAATAAATTTAGAAACGAATTGAATTCAAAGGAGTAAAAATATGGAGCATCTAATTTCTTTACATTTTATTTTGGCAATATTGATAGGTTGGATCGCTAAAAAGTTTTTTAATAGGGAGTTTTTAATTTGGTTTGGAATTTCTATTTTAATACCTATAATTTCTTTATTTCTTCTTTTTGTGCTGGGAGATGAGGGAGTTTATTGTCCTCATTGTAATAAAAAGAATCTAAAGACGGCTGAAGTTTGTAAATCTTGTGGACTTAAGCTGAAAAAAATTATAGGTCAAGAAAAAGATAAGTTGGAAAAGTTTAAAAAAATATTTGAAAAAAAATCAAAATAAGACGCTGATAAATTTTTTTAATCTTCTATTCGCAATGTCATTCTAATATTTTGAAATCTGAACCTATATTTTTAGTTCTTTTTTTATCATATAAAGACAGTCCTAAAAAAGAGATTACAAGTGAAAAAAAACTCATGAAAATAGAAAATCCTTCACCGTTATTAAAAAGATCACCTAAAAAGTATCCTAATATCATAAAAAAAGTAGGAAGAATATATGTTAAAAAAGAAAGTTTTAAAAGAACAACATCTTCAACTTCAACAGTAATTTCATCCCCTATTTTTTTATTAAAAAGTTTCGGTTTATCAATGCTGATTGTAGAGCCAAATTTACTCTGACCATTACAAGCAGAACAGTGTGCACAAGCAGCATCTTTATAAAAATTTATGCTTAATGAGTTAATATCTATACTTCGAATAATTCCCTTATTTATCATAAATCCCCCATATTTTTTATTAAATTATAACAAGTTAAGTATATCACGGTTTATATTACTTGAAAACTATTTTTTTGTATGTTAAAATTAGAGAAATTGAAAAAAATAGGAAAGTGGGAAGAATAATGGAAAAAAGAAAAAAAAATAGAATGAAATATTTTTATTTGGTTTTAATGCTTTGTTTTTTTTATACACAACTTGAGGTAGTACCTGTTTTAGGTTATAATGTTTCTGGAAATATGGAAAAATATTTCGGAATAAGTAAATATTTAATATATTTAATAATTTTAATGAACTATTTTGTAGAGTATGTCGAAAATAGAAAAGAAAAAAATTGTTTAATTATAATAAACTATTATACCTATCTGGTATTTTTATCTGCATCTTTTTTATTTTTAGTTTATAAGTTAAATATCTTAAATGATTTTAGTCAACCCTATTTGGAAAGAAATTTTTTAAATCTTTCAATTTTCAAATATAATTTAGGGCTTATTCCTACTTATTTTATGGAATTTTTAATTTTTTTTAAAGATGTAAGAATTTTTTACTCATTTATAGTTGCAGCCGTATTAATATTAATAGTTATGGCAATCATAATTTTAAATTGGGGAGTTTTAAGAGTATATAAAAATCTTACTAAGGGGTATAGAACTAGAAAAGAGTTAGAAAGAAAAGAGCGAGAGATAGCTGAAAAAATAGCTATTAAAGAATCTATTGAAAGAAATGAATTGGAGCAGAAAAAAAGAATAGCCGAAGAAAGAGAAAAACAGATACAAGAGATGGTTAAACTTATGAACCAAGGAGAGGATGAATAAATGATATTAGCATCTAAATCTCCTAGAAGATTAGAGATACTGGAAGAAGCCGGTATAAAAGTAATTATAGATTATGAAGAAATAGAAGAAGTTAGTGACAAAGTTCAGATACCGGATAAAATAATGGATATAGCTAGAAAAAAAGCTTTTGCTATAGTGGAAAAGCATAAAGAATCGTTTGTTTTATCAGCTGATACAGTAGTTGTATTAAATGGTCAAATATTGGGAAAACCTAAAGATAAAAAAGAAGCTATTAAAACTTTAAAAAATCTTTCAGGAAAAAATCATAAAGTAATCACAGCATACTCTTTAATTAATTTAGAAAGAGGAATAGAAATTTGTGATTATGCAGAAACAGAAGTTAGATTTAAGGAGCTTTCGGAAGAGGTTATAAACTGGTATGTTGAAACAGGAGAACCTATGGATAAAGCAGGTTCTTATGGGATTCAAGGAAAAGGAGCTATATTAGTAGAGTCAATCAAAGGAGATTTTTACACTGTAATGGGACTTCCTATCAGTAAAATTTTGAATACTCTTATAGAGATTGGAATAAAAGTAGAAAATTTAGAAAAAATATAAAAAAAAAATTATGAGGTGAATAATGAATAAACATTTAAGAAGTTTTATGGGATTGTTTTCAGAAGATTTAGGAATAGATTTAGGGACATCGAACACACTTATTTGTGTGAGAAAAAAAGGAATTATATTAAACGAGCCATCTGTTGTAAGTATGAATACTAAAACTAAAGAGATTTTTGAAGTTGGAAATACAGCTAAAAAAATGATAGGAAAAACTCCTAATGCTTTAGAAACAATAAGACCTTTAAAAAATGGAGTTATAGCTGATTATGAAATAACTGAAAAAATGTTAAGAGAATTTTATAAAAAAGTAAGTTCAAGAAAGTTTCTTTCAAATCCAAGAGTTGTAATTTGTGTTCCAGCTGGGGTAACTCAAGTTGAAAAACGTGCTGTAATAGAGGTTACAAGAGAAGCTGGAGCAAGAGAAGCCTATTTAATTGAGGAGCCTATGGCAGCAGCGATAGGACTAGGATTAGATGTCTTTGATCCTAATGGTCACATGATAGTTGATATAGGAGGTGGAACCTCTGAAATAACAGTAATTTCTTTAGGCGGAGTTGTAAAGGCTTCATCATTTAGAGTTGCAGGCGACAGATTTGATGCTGCAATAGTTGATTATGTAAGACAAAAGCATAATCTTTTAATAGGAGAAATTACAGCAGAAGAGATAAAAAAAGCTGTTGGAGCAGTAGTTGAACTTGAAGAAGAGTTGGTTATAGAGATAAGTGGTCGTAGTGTTTTAAACGGATTGCCTAAAAATGTAAAAATTAACTCTTTGGAATTAATTCAATGTTTAGGAATACTAATCAGTGAAATAATAGAAGAAATTAAATCTATTTTAGAAAAAACATTGCCAGAACTATCTTCAGACATCAAAAGAAACGGTATATGCTTATCAGGAGGGGGAGCTCTTTTAAGAGGAATAGACAAAAGAATAGAAGAGGCTTTAAATCTTCGTGTTTTTGTGGCTGAAGAACCATTATACTGTGTAATAAACGGAATTCAAAAACTACTGGAAGATTTTGACAAGTACAGTAAAGTTTTAGTTTCTTCAGAAACAGAATATTAATTAAAAGGAAGTATGTTTTGGAAATAAAAGAAAAATTAGAAGCTATAATATTTCTAGGTGGAGACTCTGTAAAGGTAAAAGAAATAGCTAAATCTTTTTCAATTTCAGTAATAGAAACAGTAGAAATTTTAAATGAAATAAAAGAAAATAGAAAAAATACAGGAATAAATTTATTAATAGAGGATGAAATAGTTAAATTTGTAACTAATCCAGCTTGTGGAGAAGCAGTAAATAATTTTTTTCAGCAAGAATCTAAACCTAAAAAGCTTAGTGAAGCAGCTTTAGAAACTATATCTATCATAGCATACAAGCAACCTGTGACTAAAAGTGAGATAGAAGCTATAAGAGGGGTGGCTTCTGACAGGCTTATAATAAATTTGGAAGAAAAAAAATTTATTAAAGTTTGTGGAAAAAGAGAAACTCCTGGAAGACCAAATCTTTACAAAGTTACAGAAAATTTTTTAGCTTACTTAGGAATAAGTTCTGTGGAAGAACTGCCTAATTATAATGAGATGAGAGGAGATATTGATGGAAAAAATTAGAATTAATAAATATTTGGCAACAAAAGGAGTAGCTTCACGTCGTGAAATAGATAGACTTATAGAAGAAAAGCTTATAAAAGTAAATGGAAATTTAGCAGCTTCTGGAGAAAAAGTTTCAGATAGTGATGAAATAGAGATAAGAGGTGTAAAATTAGAAAAGAAAAAAGAAGAAAAAGTTTATTTTCTTTTAAATAAACCTCTTCAAGTTATAAGTGCTTCTTCAGATGATAGAGGAAGAACTACTGTAGTCGATTTAATAGATACGGAAGAAAGAATTTATCCTGTAGGAAGATTGGATTACGAGACAGAAGGAGCAATAATTTTAACTAATGACGGAGACCTGTTTAATAAAATAATTCATCCTAGAACAGAGGTTTACAAAGAATATTTTGTCACTGTAAAAGGATTTTTAGAAGACAGTGAACTTAAATCTTTAGAAGAGGGAGTCGAGTTAGAAGATGGTATCACACTTCCGGCTTTGATTATACTTTTAAACAGAGATAAAAATCAAAGTAAGGTTTTAATTTCTATTAGAGAGGGAAGAAATCGTCAAGTTAGAAGAATGTTAGATGCAGTAAATCATAGAGTTTTAAAACTAAAGAGAGAAAAAATTGGAGATATAGGTGTAGGAAGTTTAGCGGCTGGAGAATATCGAAAGTTAAATGAAAGAGAAGTAGCATATCTTTACTCTTTAGGAGAAAATGTAGAAACAAATTTAGAAGAAAAATAAATAGAAAAGTAAGAATAGGAGAAAATATGAACTGTTTATTAGAACTGTCAGCATATGAAATAGCAGAGAAAATAGCTAAAATGGAAGTGACCTCGGAAGAAGTTACCAAAATTGTTTTGGAGAGAATAGAGAGTACGGATAAAGAGATACTGAGTTTTGTGTCTTTAAGAAAAGAAAAAGCTTTAGAAGAAGCTAGAGAGATAGATAGAAAAATAGCCAATGGAGAATCAGTAGGAGTTTTAGCTGGAGTTCCAGTGGCAATTAAAGATAATATGGTATCTAAGGGAGAAAAAGCTACTTCAGCTTCTAAAATTTTAGAAGGGTTTGAATCTGTTTATGATTCAACAGTAGTAAAAAAACTTAAAGCTGCAGGAGCTATAATACTAGGAAACACAAATATGGATGAATTTGCTATGGGTTCTTCTACTAAAAGTTCTTGCTATGGTATGACAAAAAATCCTTGGGACTTAGAAAGAGTTCCTGGAGGAAGTAGTGGAGGTTCTGCCACAGCTGTTACAGCTAGACAGGCGTATATAACTCTAGGTTCAGACACAGGAGGAAGTATTCGTCAACCAGCTTCTTTTTGTGGTATAGTAGGACTCAAACCTACATATGGAAGAGTTTCAAGATATGGTCTTATGGCATTTGCGTCATCTCTTGATCAAATAGGACCTTTTTCTAAAACAGTAAAAGATGCAGCTCTTATGATGAATGTAATTTCAGGAAATGATGAAAATGATGCTACATCAAGCACAACAGAAGTTCCAGATTTTTTAAAAGCTTTAGATAAAAATATTGAAGGAATGAGAATAGGTATACCTGCTGAGTATTTTATAGAGGGTTTAAATCCAAAAATAAAAGCTATAATAGAAGGAGTAATGGAAAAATTGAAAGGTTTAGGAGCAGAATTGGTTCCGATTTCACTTCCACACACTAAATATGCAGTGTCAACATACTATGTAATAGCTCCAGCTGAAGCAAGTTCAAACTTGGCTAGATTTGATGGTATTAGATATGGTCACAGAACTAAAGAAGCTACAAATATAGAGGAACTTTACAATAAATCTCGTAGTGAAGGTTTCGGAGATGAAGTAAAGCGTAGAATTATGATGGGAACTTATGTTTTAAGTGCTGGATTCTTTGATGCTTACTTTAAAAAAGCTCAAAAAGTTCGTAGACTTATAAAAGAGGAATTTGATACAGTATTTAAAAATGTAGATGTAATACTTACTCCAGTTTCTCCTACAACAGCATTTAAACTTTCAGATAAAAAAACGCCTATTGAACTTTATTTAGAAGACGTATTTACAATCCCAGCAAATATGGCAGGAATTCCAGGGCTTGTAGTTCCAGCAGGAATAATAGATGGGCTTCCAGTTGGAGTTCAGTTTTTAGGAAAACCTTTTGATGAAAAAACTTTATTTACAGTAGGAAGTGCTTTTGAAAAGGTTCGTGGAGAGTTTAAATTACCAAAATTATAGGATAAAGGAGCAAAGGATGTCGCTTACAAGAGAAGAAGTTTTAAAAGTTGCAAAACTTTCAAGATTAGAATTAAAAGAATCAGAAATTGAAAATTTTCAAATGGATTTAAATAATATATTCAAATATATAGATGAGTTGAATGAAGTGGATACAGAAAATGTAGCTCCTTTAACTCAAATAAATAGAGAGATAACAGAGTTCCGTAAAGATATTATAAAAGTATCTTTAAGAGTAGAGGAAGCTATGAAAAATTCACCAGAAATGGCTGAAAACATGCTAGTAGTACCTAAAGTTATGGGAGAAGAATAGAAAAAATAAGAGAAGGAGTAAAATATATGAAAGAATGGGAATCGGTAATAGGTTTAGAGGTCCATCTTCAACTTAAGACAGGAACTAAGGTATGGTGTGGGTGTTCGGCAGATTATGATCACTCTGCTCCTAATACTCATACTTGTCCTGTATGTTTAGGACATCCAGGAGCATTGCCAAGACTAAACGAGAAGGTAGTAGAGTACGGAATAAAAGCAGCATTAGCACTGAATTGTAAAATAAATCAAGATAGTGGATTTGATAGAAAAAACTATTTCTATCCTGATACTCCTAAAAATTATCAAATCACTCAGTTTGAAACACCTTACTGTGAAAAAGGACATTTAGATTTCACACTGAACTCAGGAAAAGAACTGAGAGTAGGAATAACAAGAATACAGATAGAAGAAGATGCTGCTAAAAATATTCATTCATCTAAAGAAAGTTTAATCAATTTCAACAGAGCTTCTATGCCACTTGTAGAGATAATTACTGATCCGGATTTGAGAAGTTCAGAAGAAGCTTATGAGTATCTGAATACTTTGAAGAGTATTATTAAATATACCAAAATAAGTGATGTATCTATGGAACTTGGTTCTTTAAGATGTGATGCTAATATCTCTGTTATGGAAAAAGGTTCTAAAGTTTTTGGAACTCGTGTGGAAGTTAAAAATTTGAATTCATTTAAAGCTGTTGCTCGTGCAATAGATTATGAAATAAGTCGTCAAATAGATGCCATAGAAAATGGTGGAGAAATATCTCAAGAAACTAGACTTTGGGATGATGGAGCTCAAGTTACAAGAGTTATGCGTTCTAAAGAGGAAGCTATGGATTATAGATATTTCCCTGAACCAGATCTTCCAAGATTGATAATTACTGATGAAATGATTAGTGCTGTGGAAGCTACTATGCCAGAGAAAAAAACTCATAAAATAGCTAGATTTATCTCTGATTATAAAATCCCTGAATATGATGCTAATCAAATTTGTTCAAATATGGAGATTGCAGATTATTACGAAATCGTAGTAAAATCTTCTAATAATCCGAAACTAAGTTCTAACTGGATAATGAGTGAAGTTATGAGAGCTCTTAAAGAAAAAAATATTTCAATTGAGGAGTTTTCAATAACTCCTGAGCATTTAGGAGAGATTATAGTTCTTATAGACAAAGGAACTATTTCTAATAAAATAGCCAAAGAAGTTTTTGAAATTAAACTGACAGATCTTAGAACTCCTGAAGAGATTGTTACTGCTAATGGGATGGCACAATTGGCAGACTCTTCAGCTATAGAAACTATGGTAGAAGAAGTTATAGCTTCTAATTCTAAAATGGTAGAAGACTATAAACTTGCAGATGAAGGAAAAAAACCAAGAGTTATTAAAGGACTTATAGGCCAAGTTATGAAACTTTCTAAAGGTAAAGCTAATCCAGAACTTGTAGCTAGTCTTATGGAATCAAAGCTTGGATAATTACCAGCTTTAGAATTATTGAAATTTTAGAAAAAATAAAAGACAAAAGAGAAACTCCAGTATTCATGAGTTTCTCTTTTGTTTTTTACGGAAATAAGTGATGTTGAAAAAACTTTACACTTTAAAAAACATGTGTTATAATTACACGTGTAATATTAAAATTAAGACGGGGGATCAAATGAAAAAATTATGTTTAATAGCATTCATAGGAGCAACAACAAT
>JBOFFH010000049.1:0-6545 GCA_051648485.1 Fusobacteriaceae bacterium | reverse complement strand
GCTTCTTAACTGCTAAAAAAATTAAAAATAATGCAACTATTATCATAATGAACTGATCCAAAGCAAGCATTGAAATTCCAGTTGTCAGATAAAGAGTTTTTAATAATTCCATTTTATGACTCCTTTCTATTAAGCTATTGTAACTAAAACTGCTCCACCATCAACTGTATCACCTTTTGCAACAGAAACCGAAGTAACCCTTCCTGATACTGGGGCAACTATTTGGTTTTCCATTTTCATAGCTTCTAAAACTACAAGAGTATCTCCACTGTTAACCGTAGAACCAACTTTTACAATCACATCTACAACAAGTCCTTGCATAGGAGCTTCCACTGTAGTTCCAGTTGCTGAAGCAGGAGCTGATTTTGTTTCAACATTAGGGGTAACAATTGTTCCCTCCTTTTCAGTGATAGATTGAACCTCTACTTCATAAACTTTATCTGCAACCTTAATTTTATATACTTTTATCATTTTATCCTCCTAGTTTAATTCTTTTATAGATAATACTTTTATATATGCATTTTCATCTTCAGATGCTGCTTCTATTGAAGCGACCATCATAGCAACCATCATTTTTTCATCTTTTATGTCTTCAGGTTTAAAAGATTTTGTCTCTGATATTACGACTGGAGATTTTGTTTTTGAATCAGATTTTTTAATTTCAACTTTTTCAGCAGGAATATATTTAAAAAGTGAAAGTATTATTGCGAGTAATATCAACACAAAGAAAACGATGCACATACTGATAAAAGTTATATACAGTGAATCCCCTAAAGAGATAGCACCAGTTCCACCGAACATATTATTAGTCATAATTTCTTCCTTTCAATTAAAATACTATATTAATAGTTTGAATTTTTATTTCCGCTTTTGGAGGAGCATATTTTCCTTGGAGATAAGTTCTGGCAATTTGAGGAAACATTCCATAAATTAAAACTTCTTCTTCAGAATGAGCTAAATCTCCAATCTCTTGTTTAAGTTTTTCCAATTCAGGTTCTAAAAGATCAGCAGGTCTTCCAGTAAAAACTGGATCATTTCCAATTATTTTTTTTATAATTTCATCAGAAATTTTTGCAGGAGATTTTCCATATAATCCTTTAACATAATCTTTTATTTCTTTTGGAACAAGTTTGTATCTTTCTTTAGATAAAACATTGAATACTGCTTGAGTTCCTACCATTTGACTCAAAGGAGTAACCAGTGGTGGGAATCCTAAATCTTCTCTTACTCTTGGGATCTCTCTTAAAACTTCCTCATATTTGTCAGCTGCTTTTTGAGCCGTCAACTGAGAAACTAAGTTAGAAAGCATTCCTCCAGGAAGTTGATATTCTAAAATACTTGGTTCAGTAAAAAGAGCTTGAGGATTTAAAGTTCCATCTTTTATATACTTCTCTCTGATAGGTTTGAAATATTCAGCTATCTCTTTTAAAAGTTCCATATTTAATCCCGGGTCTCTTTCACCTCCTACCAAAGTCCTAGCTAAAGATTCTGTTGCTGGTTGAGATGTTCCACCTGAAAAAGGAGAGATGGCAGTATCAATTATATCAACACCAGCATCAATAGCTCTTAAATAAAGCATACTCCCAATTCCACTAGTAGCATGAGTATGAAGTTCTAAAGGCAAATCAGTTACAGATTTGATCTCTTTAATTAATTTGTAACCCTCTTCAGGAAGAAGAATTCCTGCCATATCTTTTATAACAATAGAGTCAGCACCCATCTCAGAAATATCTTTAGCTAAATTTTTGTAATATTCCATAGTATGTACAGGACTTATAGTGTAAGAAATAGCTATTTGGCAATGTCCACCAAATTTTTTAGTAGCTTCTGCTGCAACTTTAACATTTCTTAAATCATTTAATGCATCGAATATTCTGATAATATCTATTCCATTTTCGATAGATTTTTCAACAAATTTTTGGACAACATCATCACTATAATGACGATAACCTAGAAGATTTTGTCCTCTTAAAAGCATCTGTAATTTAGTGTTTTTAACACGTTTTTTTATCTCTCTCAACCGTTCCCAAGGGTCTTCATTTAAAAAACGAATACATGCATCAAAAGTTGCACCACCCCAAACTTCAAGAGAGTAATACCCTACTTTATCCATAGTTTCCAAGATAGGAAGAATTTCAGCAGTTTTAAGTCTTGTTGCTATAAGAGATTGATGACCATCTCTCAAGCTTGTTTCAGTTATTTTTAGCTTATTCAAATAAAATCCCCCTTTATTTTAAAATTAATTTGTAGACTGTATACAAACATATCTCTAAATAATATTATTTTTATTATTGATTGTCAACTTCTTTATCAAAAAAAGTTGTTCAAAGAGTTGACAAAAGATGGTAATTATATTAATCTTATACAGTATACAACTATATATTGAAATATAAAAGGAGTGAATTTATGGCAAAAAATTTTAAAGAACTTTTAGACACAAAAGAGTTCAAATGGGGAGGATTAACTTTACCTATATTTTTAGGTATGTTGTTCGTTGTTTTAGCGGTTGTTTATATTCCATTCGGAGGAAAAGAATCTGCATTTTTAAGACCGAACTTTTTAACAGTTTTAGCAATTCTTGCAGTTTTTGGAATATTGTTTGGAGAGATTGGAGATAGAATACCTTTTTGGAATGATTACATAGGTGGAGGAACAGTGTTGGTGTTTTTTGCATCAGCTGTCATGGGAACATACAAACTTGTTCCAGCCCCTGTTTTAAAATCAATAGAAACTTTCTATGATAAAAATCCAGTTAACTTCTTAGAGATATTTATACCTGCACTTATAGTGGGAGCAATCCTTACTGTAAATAGAAAAACTCTATTGAAATCTATAGTTGGGTATATTCCTCTTATTCTTATTGGAGTAGCTGGAGCTATGTCTAGTGGAGTGCTAGTAGGTCTTATATTTGGCAAAGCACCTATGGATATAATTATGAACTATGTTTTACCTATAATGGGTGGAGGAACAGGAGCTGGAGCTATACCTATGGCTGAAATGTGGGCTCAAAAAACTGGTGGAGATTCTAAAACTTGGTTTGCTTTTGCTATTTCAATTCTAACAATTGCGAATGTAGTTGCTATCTTAATGGGAGCATTGCTGAAAGAGTTAGGAATAAAAAAACCTAGTCTTACTGGAAATGGAAATCTTATGATTTTATCTCCGGAAGATGTAGCTGAAGAAAAAGAAGAAGAAGCTCAAAATGTAGGTCAACAAGAGTTTGCAGCTGCTTTGTTTTTTACTGGAATAGTTGGAATGATGGCAAATATTTTAGCAATCTTATGGGGAAGTTTAAAGATGCCGTTTGAAATACACAGACTAGCATTTTTAGTAATAGTCGTAATAGCTTTAAACCTAATGAACTTTATTCCTGTAAGAATAAAAGCTGGAGCTAAGAAAATGCAGGATTTCTTTTCAAAATTTACTATCTGGGTACTTATGGCAGCAGTAGGATTTGGAACGGACGTACAAGAAATAATCAATGCTCTTACATTCTCTAACTTAGTGATAGCTACAGCAATAGTACTAGGAGCAGTAGGTGCTATAATGTTAGTTGCTAGAAAAATGAATTTCTACCCAATAGAGGCAGCTATAACAGCAGGCCTTTGTATGGCTAATAGAGGAGGTTCTGGAGATATTGCAGTTCTAGGAGCAGCAAATAGAATGGAATTGATCTCTTTTGCACAAATATCTTCAAGAATAGGTGGAGCTATGATGCTTATTATAGGGTCTATAATATTTGGATTGTTTGCTTAATTAGAAAATTAAAATAGTTCTCTTTGATGAGAGTTATTTTTTTATTGTTGAATCCCAGAAGATTGTCAACCTTATTTTTAAATAAAGTTGACAATCTTCTTTTTTTTTGATAATATAAACTCTAAATTGAAAGTGTAAGGAGAAGTTTGTGAAAGAAAAAATAACTTTAAAGAACAAGGTTTTAAAGCTTTTAGAGGAACATAAAGGTAAAAATATTTCAGGAGAAGAGATTGCAGGTATTTTTGATGTCTCTAGAACATCAGTATGGAAAGTAATAAAAAATCTTAGGGAACAAGGTTATAAAATTACTTCAGTTACAAACAAAGGTTACGTTCTTTCTGAGGAAAATGATTTTTTTTCTCAAGAAAAAATTGTCAATTCATTAAAAAATTGTAATGAGTTTTTTGAAGTTCAAATTTTTAAAACATTGGATTCAACTAATAATGAAGCTAAAAAAATTGCAATCGAAGGAGCCAGTTCAGGAACTTTGATATTGGCTGAAGAACAGACCAACGGAAGAGGAAGAAGAGGAAGGGAGTTTTATTCGCCACCCAATTCAGGAATATATATGAGCTTGATTTTAAAACCTAATTTTTCTATGGAAGAAATCCCACTTATAACAACGGGAGCTTGTGTGGCTGTTTGTAGAGCTATTGAGAAGTTATTTCAAGTATCACCTAAAATTAAATGGATAAATGATATTTACTTAGATGATAAAAAAGTTTGTGGAATTCTTACAGAGGGAGTTACAAATTTTGAATCTGGTTCAATTGAATCGGTTATTTTAGGAATAGGAATCAATTTTAACACAATGGATTTTCCTGGTGAATTAAAAAAGAAGGCAGGTTCTATTCTAAATGAAAAAACTCAAAGAGTGAGTAGAAATGATTTAGTCTCAGAAATTGTTTTGGAAATTTTTAAAGTTTTAGAAGAGATTCCAGAGAGAAAATATTTAGTTGAATATAAAGAGCGTTCATGGATTCTAGGAAGTTATGTAGAAGTTTTGTCGTCTAATAGAAACTATACAGCTAAAGCTTTAGACATAAGTGAAGATGGTGCTCTTATTGTGATTGATGAGTTTGGAAAATTAGAATATTTAAATTCAGGAGAAATAAGTATTTTAAAAAAAAGTAAAATATAATGGGATGGTTAAATTATTATGAATATTTTTATACTTTATATCTATTTTTTAATAGTTTTAGTAATAGGAGCAATTTCTTTTAAAAAAAGTAAAAATAGTTTAAGTTTTTTTCTTGCCAATAAAGATGCTGGAGTTTTACAAGTTACAGGAACTCTTTTAGCCACAGTTTTAGGAAGTACAGCTATTTTAGGAAGTGTAGCTTTTTCCTATTCTAATGGCTGGGCAGGGGCTTGGTTTATGCTTTGTGCAGCTTTTGGATTATCTCTTCTCTATTTTTTTATTCCAAAGTTTAGAAATTTTAAAGGTTATAATCTACCTCAACTTTTAGAAAGTTTTTATGGAGAAGAAGTTAAAATTTTATCTTCTATCATTATCCCTATAGCTTGGGTAGGTATAGTGGCAGCACAGATTATAGGATCAGCACAAATTATAAATATATTTGCAGAGATGAGTTATACTTCTGCAGTTATACTGAGCGGGACGGTTTTTATAATATATACAATTTTAGGTGGACAACTATCCATTATTAAAACAGATTTTTTACAACTTATTGTTATAGTTTTAGGTATACTTTTTACATATTTTAGTATTCATATCACGAGTGTGAACTATGAAGCACCTGAATTAATAAATGAAAGTTTTACTAAGTTGGATCTTTTTATTATGGTAATGACTTATTCTTCAACTTTTCTTGTAGGACCAGATATTTATTCAAGAATATTTTGTGCCAAAAATGAAGAGGTGGCAAAAAAATCTATAATCCTAGCTGTTGCTTTTTTGATTCCTCTTGCTTTTATTCTGGCAAGTATAGGAATTTATGTATCACATCTAGCTCCAGAGCTTGACACTGTTGTGAACTCACCTTTATTGTATTTAGCTTCAACTGAACTTTCTAAACCTGTAAGTTTGTTGCTATATTTTGGGCTTTTGTCAGCTGTAATTTCAACAGCAGATACATCTCTTATGAGTGGAGCTTCAATTTTTGCTCAAATTTTCACAAAAAATTTAGAGAGTGAAAAATCTATAAAAATTACAAGAATATTTATAGGTGTTTTTGGATTTTTCAGTATTTTGGTAGCTTTGAAACTTAAATTTATTTTAACATCTTTGCTATTAGCTCTTTCCGTTTTTGCTGGAGCTTTTATTTTTCCAACTTTAGCAGGACTTTTGGGATATAGAGGAAAAAAAGAATTTACTATTTTATCTATGATTTTAGGTGGAGTCATCGCACTTCTTGGAAAGATTTATGGTAATAACAGTTTAACATCTATTTTTAATAGTAATTACATAATTATTTTTGCATTTTTAGTGAATGCTACAATTTTATTTTTACCAAAAATTATATACAAAAAAATAAAAATTGGTGAAACTAAATAATTTTAGTCTCACCAATTTTTTAAAATTAGAATCTATAACCTAAATCTATTGCAATTGAATCTCTAGTTCCCCATGTTGCTTCAACTAAAAGAGTCATATTATAAGGTAATTGCATAAAAACACCTGCTGCAGGGGTAATCTCATCCAGTTCTAAATCGATAACAGCACTTATAGCCCCTAATTTAGGATCTACAACTTGACTACTAACTTGTGTGTCCATTAACTGATACGCAGCTCCTACATATGGAGTAAAAGTTTTTATAAATTTATT
>JBOFFH010000048.1:0-28357 GCA_051648485.1 Fusobacteriaceae bacterium | reverse complement strand
AACCAGCATCTTCTAACTCTCTTGCCCAACGTAAATTTCTTTCCTCGTCAAAACGAGCTTTTAATTCTACCAATACAGTTACTTGTTTTCCTTTTTCTGCTGCCATCATCAAAGCTTTTATAATGGGTGAATCTCCACTTACTCTGTAAAGAGTTTGTTTTATGGCTAAAACACAGGGGTCTGCTGCTGCTGTTTGAACTAAATCTATAACATGTTCAAAACTTTCGTAAGGATGCTGAAGAATTATATTCTTTTTACTTAAAACTTTAAAAAAATTTTCTCCTTTTAACTCAGTATAAAATTTAGGTTCTTTATTTATGAATTTAAATTTTATATCTAAATCTAAAGCTGAAATTTTCCAAAGAAAGTTCAGATCTAATGGTCCATTTACAGAGTAAAAAACATCTTTATTCACTTCTAAGTTCTCACTTAAAAATTCTAAAAATATTGGATTTATATCTTTATTGTGCTCTATCCTCACGGGATTTCCCCATTTTCTATTTTTTATCTCTTTTTCTATTTCAGAAAGCAAATCTTCAGCTCCGCTTCCTTCAGTTATTGTTAAGTCTTCGTCTCTTGTTATTCTAAAATATCCCCAATCTATAATTTCATATCCGTTGAAGAGCTCTTTAATATTTTTCTTCACAATTTCTTCTAACAAAATAAATTTTTTCTCTGAAATTTGAAAAATTCTGTTTATCACCCTTGGAATTTCTACAATAGCAAAAGATATACCTTTTTTCTTTTTTACATTTATAATTAGATGTAAAGCTCCACCATTTAAATTAGGAAGAGGTCTGAAAACATCTACCGCCATAGGAGTTAAAACTGGAAATACCACTTCTCTATAATACTCTTCTACTACCTGTTTCTCACAATTATCTAACTCATCATAGTTTTTTATCTCTATTTTAGTTTTTGACTCAATCTCTTTCAAAAAAAAATCATAAGTTAAATATTGTATATCCACTATCTCTTCAACTCTTTTTCTTATTTTAATAAGTTGATCTTCTGCTGTCATTCCAGATATATCTTTTATATTTAAAGATGAGTCCTCTTGTGCTTTCAAGCCTGCCACTCTCACTTTAAAAAATTCATCAAAGTTTGAACTGACGATAGCTAAAAACTTAGCTCTTTCTAAAAGAGGGTTTTCCTCAGCTTCAGCTTCTTCTAAAACTCTTCTATTGAATTCTAACCAGCTTAACTCTCTATTGTAAAAATTTTCAGTTTTATAATTAACTTCCATAAAATCTCCTATTTATTTTTAAATTTATATCCAAATCAAAAACATATTTAAAAAGCCCTGACTGAATATTAAAACTATAGTTTTCTATAAAAAAATCCTCTTTACTTTCTACGTTTATATTCAATATGTTTTTTTCTAATTGGATATCCCATTTTTTTATCTTTTGTTTTTTACTTCTATTTAAAGATACTGCTATTTTTAAAATTGCTGCTATTTTTAAAAGTTTTACAAAATCTGCTCTATTTTTCTCAAACTTATAAAGATCTATAAGAGAGATATTATGACTATGAGCGTATATTAAAAACACTATGTTTTTTATATCTTTTTCATTCAATCCAAAAATATATGAATTTTCAAATATATAGCAAGAATGTTTGCTGTGTTCTTTAAAACTTATAAATTTTCCTATATCATGAAGATATGATGCAACTATCAAATAGTGTCTATATTTTTCTTCTAATTTATGAAAATCTTTTAATTTTTCAAACATTTTTTCTGAAATATCTAAAACTAAATTAGCATTTTCTAAATTAAAATTATTTTTTATTCCTAAATCTATCACTGACTCTTTTGTAATTTTCCAAATTTTATCTTCTAATTCCAATTTAGTTAGAGGATAAAAACTCTCTAAAGCTAATATATCTTTATTATCTAAATCTAAAAAACATATTTTTTCAGAATCAAAAAAATCTACAAAACTATTTATTATAGATAAAGTTATAAAAGCTATTTTACTTTTTAAATTTGAAATTTCATAATTTCTAGATATTTCATCAAATGATGAATATTCTAATTTTTTCAAACTTTTCTTAAAATCTTCTTTGGCTATACAACTCAAATCATCTGTTTTTAAAATTTTTTTCAAACAACTTAATTCCAATTCTCCATTCATTACTAAAGACGAAATTTTTTTTCTTCCTACTTCTTTTTTTAAAAATTCAAAAGAATTTCTAACATAATCTTCTATAAATTTTTTACTTTTTTCACTTGTCAAATTTTCTTTAAAAATAATTTCATATAATTTATATGGACCTAAATCTAAATTTTCATTTATCATTAAATTTCCTTTGTAAAAAATATAAAAATCTGAAGTAAAAGACTCTACATTCATAAAAAAACTACTTTCTTTTTTTTCAAAAATATTTTTTTTACCCATCAAAAGCTTTTTGGCCATTATATTTTTATTTTTATCAAAATCTTCTTCTTTTATTTCCAAATCAGCATAAAGACTTATTTGGTCCAATATTAATGGTAAGTTTTTAATTTTTTTAAATCCCTCTACCATTATTAATTCTATTTTTTCTATTTCATAGTCTTTTGAAAGATTTTTCATTTTTTTTAAAATTTCACAAAGTTTTTTAGATTTTTCAAAAGAAATTTCCATTTTTTCATAAATATTTCTAAAAAAATCTAGCTCTTCTTTAACTTTCTCTAATATTTTAAAATTTTGAGTTTTTTTTTCATAAATAACCATTTCTACAAAACTTATTCCAATTTCAATAACTGCTATTTTTTTTTCCATTCAATACCTCATTTTTGATTTTTTCACACTCCTATGTCTTTATATTGTATTTTTATGTTTTTTCCTTTAAAAAAGAAGATTAAATTGAAAAGACTATCACCTGAATTATTTAGGTGATAGTCCAACAATCAAATATTTAATCTATTTCTTCTTCTGAATTATACTCATAACCTTTAAAATTTACTTTAAAGAAAACTGCATATATAACTGGAATTGCACCTAAACTTAAAACTGTATCTACAATAAGTCCAAATATCAGTACTGCAGCCAATGGTTTAAACATTGGACCACCAAAGAAAAACAGTGGTAATAATCCTGCTAAAGTTGTAAACACTGTCAGCAATATAGGTCTTAAACGAGTTTGACACCCTATTACTATAGCGTTTTGATCATCTCTTTTCATATCTTCTTTTTCTATGGTTATTTTATCTATTAAAACTATAGCGTGATTCAATACTACTCCCGCCAGGGATATTACTCCTACTATTCCCATAAATCCAAAATCTAATCCTGTAATTAAAAGTCCTAATGAGCAACCTAACAATGAAAGTGGTATTGTTAACATAACTATTATTCCCTTTTTGAAAGAATTAAACTGAGCTATTACTAAAGTTAACATAATTAAAAGTGCTATTGGAACTCCTGCTCCTAATCCAGCTGAATTTTCTTGAGAAGTTTTCATTTGTCCTGCTATTTTAAATTGAACTCCTTTATCTTTCCAATCTGTATTTATTTTTTCCACAATCCAAGGTTGTAAAATAGCATTTAAATCGTTAGCTGTATAGCCATTTTCAATTCCTGCCTCTACTTGAATTGCATAATTCATGTCTCTTGTATTAACAAATATTGGTACATAAATAAGTTTTAAATTAGCCACTTGTTGAAGTGGAACACCTTCTCCATTATTATTTGTAATTTCTAATTCTTTTAAACTATCCAATTTATTTTTATAATTTCTAGTACCTTTTATTTTAACTGGAATACTTGTATTTTTTGGTGGTGCATCAAAATCATAAAAAACAGTTGCATTAAATCCTTCTAATGAATATTGAATAGCATTTCCAACATCTGAAGTTGTAAGTCCTGCTAAAATTGCTTTATTATAATCTACCTCTACTTCGATTTGTGGTACATAGCTTCCCCAGTTATCTTTAACTAGTCTTATACCTTCTGTTTCTGTTATTTTCTTTTTTACTTCTTCAACCACTTCTTTTATTTTTTCTAAATCAGGAGAAATAAACTGATAAGAAAGGTCAAATTCTGAAGTAACTCCTTCTTGAAGAGATTTACTTGTCAATGCTATATCTGGATATTTAGATTGAAGATATGAATTAATCTCATATGAATATCTTTCAGTTAAATTTCTAGAAGTTACACTGTATAATACATATGCAAATTCAGGAAGTGGTACTTCAGGAGTATATCCTAATGTGTATCTAGGTCCTCCTCCTCCGACATATGATTGCCAATTTAAAATTCCTTCTTTTTCATACGTAATCGTTGTTCCACCAGTTAAAATATAATCGATTATTCCTGGAGGATTCGGTTTTATATTGCCTACATAATATTTTTCTTTTATAAATTTATTTAAATCCTTTACTACTTCTGTAGTTTTTTCTATAGATGTTCCTTTTGGCATTCTAATATAACTTGCCATAACCGGTGTGCTTCCCTCTGGCATAAAGCTACTTGGAATAAATTTAAAAAGAAAAATACCCACTACAAAACTCATTATCGCTAATCCCACTGATATTGTTCTATTTTTCAAAGCTAATATTAAAAGACGTCTATATCCAACATACATCTTATCTTTGTTATAATCTACTTTTTTATTGTTAGTCACATCTAAAAAATCATAGCAAAGAAGTGGAATAAAAGTTTGATTTATTAGCCAAGAAGCTGTCAGTGCTATAAAAACTACTATAGCCATAGGCCCTACATATTGACCCATAGATTGTCTATTTGTTATCACCGGTAAAAAAGCCACGGCTGTTGTCATAGAACCTGTGAAAAGTGGAATTGCTAGCAATTTTGCTGACTCTACACAAGCATCATATTTACTTTTTCCTTGTTGAGAAAGTACCATTACATTTTCAGCCATAACTATAGCATTATCCACAAGCATTCCTAAAGCTATTATTAGTCCTGCAAGTGTCATTTGATTTATTCCATATCCTAAAATATACAGTCCTATTAAAGTTACTGCAATTGTAGTAGGTGTCAAAGATGCTACTATCAGCCCTGATCTCCATCCTAAAAAAGCAAACATTATAAGGACTATTACAACTATCGCTTGAATTAAACTAGATAAAAATCCAGCTATTTTTCCATCTACAAATTTAGATTGATTATAAACCAGTTTTACCTCTGTTCCTAAAGGTAATGTTTTTTCATAACTTTCTAAAACTGCTGATGTTTTTTGTCCTAATTTTAAAATATTTTCTCCTGCACTTAAACTCATAGCTAAAACTATACTTTTATCTTCACCATTAAAAGTTAAAAGACTAGCTGGATTTACATATCCTTTGTAAATTTTAGCTATTTCTTGCAGATAAATTCTTTGTTCTTTAGTTTTTCCAGCTAAAACAACTTTTCCTAAATCTTCTACTGTTTTAAAAGTTCCTGAAGGATTTACAATAATCTGATTTCCTGAATCAGTTGTACTTCCTCCCCCAATTATTATATTTGCATTTTTTAAACTTTGAGATATTTGCGATAAACTGATTCCCATAGTCGCCATTTTCTCATTGTTTATTTCTACATATATAACATCTTGCTGAGCACCTGTTATTTGAATTTGACCTATTTCTGGAACTTTAAATAATAAAAGAGTTTTAAGTTCTTCAGCTTTTTTATAAAGTTCGTCATAAGACAAATCACTACTACTAATAGAAGCCACTGTTCCATATACATCTCCAAAATAAGTATTAATTATAGGTTTTTGAGAACCTTGAGGAAGTTTTGGAATAGCAAACTCTATTTTGTTACGAAGTTTTGTCCATTCTGGATCTGGATTCCAATATTTAGCTTTTAAATTTACATATACGTTTGACTGACCGGGAAGATTTTTAGATTCCACAAAGTCTAAAGAGTCTAAACTTCTTACTTCATCCTCTATCTGTTTACTTACTAACTCACCCATTTGTTTAGCAGTTGCTCCTGGCCAGTTAGTTGTAATTACTGCAGTTTTTATTGTATATCCTGGATCTTCCGATTTTTCTGAAGAAAAATAAGCAAAAGTTCCAAAGAAACATATCAATGTTATGAAAAGATAGGTTGCTACCTTATTTTTCATTGCTAATGTTGTCATACTCATACTATTTTGCCTCCCCTACTCCCAATTTTACACTTTGTCCTTCTGATAAAACTGTTGATCCTGAAGTCACGATATAATCTCCCGGAACTATTCCAGATTTTATCTCTAAACCTCCATTTGTTAATTCACCTATTTCTACAATTTTTCTTTCAACAGTTCCTATTGTACCTTCTATTTTTTTTATTACCATAACATAATATTTTCCTGTAGTATCTAATTGAACTGCATTTGCTGGAAGATATATTTTTCCAGCATCTATATTTTCAAAATTTATTTTTACACTTGCTGTCATTCCTGGTTTTAGTTGGGCATTAGAATCTAAAACTTGAGCTTTTACAGGATAAGTGTTTCCATAAGCATTAGAAACTGCTCCTATATTACTAACCTTTCCTTTCAATACTAAATCACTATTTATTATTTTAATCTCTACCTCTTGTCCATTAGATAGTTTATTTATCACTGTATCGGATACATTAAACAATACTTGCATTTTTCCAGATTCACTTAAAGTTAATATAGTTGTTCCTGCATTTACTGTTTCGTTCAATTGAACGTCTACTTGAGCTACAGTTCCATTTCCTGGTGAAATTAATTTAGTATATTCCAATTGTGAATTGACATAATCTACATTTTGAGCTGCCGCTTTAAGCTGAGACTTTCCTGCCATATAATTAGCTTTTGATTGATCGTATTGAGCTTTAGATACACTATTTTCTAAAAAAAGTTTTTTATCTCTATTGAATATAGTTGCTCTGTTTAATACATCTGATTCCACCATTTGATAATTAGCTTGAGCTTCTTCAGATTTTATTTCATAATCTGATGAATCTAAAACAGCTAAAACTTCACCTTTTTTTACTTGACTTCCTAAACTTACATTTCTTTCAATAATTGTTCCCGAAACTCTAAAACTTAATTTAGAAATTACTTCTGGTATAATTGTTCCTGAAAACTCTCTAGTCATTTGTGCTTTTGTATCTTCTACCTGGATATATGCTACTGGTCTAATTGCTAAATCAGTAGGTGTTACCTCTTTCTCTTTGCTACATCCTACAAGAATTGCCAGTAATGTTAATCCTATTAATTGTTTTTTCATAAAAATCCTCCTATTGTCCAACTATATTTTCAAGTTTTTTAATCTCTTCTTCTCTTTCTTGTGCTTGGCTAAATATTTTATATCTTCCTAAAACTCTTTCTAAATTCATTGCTGAAATGAAAAAATTATAACTACTAATTGTGTATGATAATTCTGAAGTTATTGCTGCATTTTTAGCATCTAATATTTCTGTTGTAGAAATAGAACCTAAAGCATAAAGATTTTTAGATAACTTTAAACTTTTATTAGCTGCTTCTGAAGCTTTTTTAGAAGTGAAAGTTTGAACATAATCACTTAAAAGAGTTGTAGATAATACATTTACATTTTTGATCAATTGATTCTCAAAATCTGTTTTTTGATACTCCAAACTTTCTATATCCGCATCTAAACTTTTTTTACTATAATGAATCTCACCACTTGTAAAAATTGGTATTTCTGCAACTATACCAGCTCTCCAATTATTTGGTGAATTAACATTTGATCCAGCACCCCAAGAATCTATAAGATTATTTTTAGAGTATTGTCCAAAAGCTGAAACTTTAGGAATAAATCTTGAACGAGTTAAACTATTCCCTTGTCTCTCTAAAATTTTTATATTATTTTCGATAGCTTTTAACTGATTTGAATTCTCGAGAGCCACTTGAGAAAAATAAGAAAATAATTTTGTATCTTTTTGCTTATCAAATAAAAATTTGTCTAAAAACTCTTTACCTATAAAAAATTCATTAGACAATTCATCTATATCTTGATAAACAAATTGTGTTTCAATAGGAATATTTAAAAGAGTAGTGAAAACTTTTTCTTGATTTTTAAGCTGTGCCTGCAAATCAGCTAAAGATGATGTCACGTCTGAAATTACTCCTTCCATTCTGTAAACATCTTGGATACCTGTTGCTCCTGTTTCATATTTTATTTTACTAACTCTTGAGAATTCTCTAACTAAATCATAGTTGTTATTTTGAATTTCTAACTGAGATTCTAGTTGAAGAAGATTAAAATATGTATTAGCCACATTGAAAATAGTATCTAACACTCCTTGGTTATATTGCAACATACTGTTTTCATATGCTATTTTATCAGCATAAATATCTACATTTAAACTGTCATCATAAATAACTTGAGATATTTTAAGTAATCCTACTACTGAATTTTCAGAACCTGAAACCTTTGTTATAGTATCATCTAAATAAGAGTAGTTTGCTCCTAAAGAAGCTTTAGGAAGTCTTTTTGTATTTCCAGCCCAATATGAATATTTGCTAGCTTCTATACTTTTTAGTTGAGCTTTTAAAGATGGATTGTTTTTCAGTGCTAGCTCTATTGCATCTTTGAAATTCAATTTAAGCTTAGAAACACTGTTTTTATCCTCAGATAGTTTCATTCCTTGAATAAATAAGATACTAGGATAAATTTTTATTTTATTAGCTATAGAAGTGTTGAAAAACAGTTCATCTTTTAAAACTCCTAAATTATTTACAGAGTTTTCAGTTTCCCCTGTTAAATAATTAAAATAATTAAAAACTGCTGTTCTCAATCTTTTATTTATTTCATTAGGTAACTCATAACCCATAAGACCTTTGTTTATCAAGTCTGAGTTTAAACTTGTAATAAAAGTTGGTAACTTTTTATCAGTTGCTATTTTTGCTATTTTTTCTCCTCTAGCATCATTTGTAATAATATATACTGCTTCTGCTGAAGAAAGATCTTTTTCTATCTGCTCTTTTGTATTATCTATAGATTTAAATTTTGAATTTATACCTACTTTTTTTAATTTTTCTATCACATTTTTTTTATAACTTTCTGTTGTTCTAGAAGTGTATATTACTATGTTTTTAATTTCTTTTAATTCTTTTAATTTTATCATATCTCTTAAAATATCAGGTTCTCCATAGATATAATTTATATCTCCAGATATTTTTTTATCTTGTGGTAACAAACCTAAAGGATATGATATAAATTTTGTATCTCCTGGAAAATAATTTAAATCATTATAGTCCAAAACGAATATTCCATTTATTTTTGGATTACTCATCATAGAGTTCATGCTTTCTTTTAAAGAATTTTTGTCCAAATAAGATTTAGATATTATTTTTTTTTGGATATCACTTCCCTCAAAATTTAATTCTAATTCATTTAATAATATTTTTTCCAATTCTTTACTGCTCTCAAAATTTGGAAAAATTACCCCAACTCCTTGAGTTTCACCCATTAAAGAAAATACCGTCAGTAAAAATAAAAGTATTTTACTCAGTTGTCTTACCATTTTTCTCCTCCTCATTTATGTTATATTTTAATAAAGTATTACTAATTTTTTTTAAAATCCTCTTGATTCTAAGAAACTTCAAAAAAACAACTTCTAATTTTTCATTTTCAGAAGTTGTTTTACTCTCTTTTATTTTATCTATTTCTTTCTCTCAACGCTCTTTCAATATCTCTCTTTTGGTCTTTTTGGGCCACATCATCTCTTTTGTCATAATTTTTCTTTCCACGAGCCAAAGCTATTTCTACTTTTACATATCCCTTTGAAAGGTGAATATTTAGTGGAACTATTGTGTATCCCTTTTGAGAAACTTTTTCATGTATTTTTGATATTTCACTACGGTTCAAAAGTAATTTCCTTACTCTTTTTTCCTCTGGATTATAAACACTTCCAAATTTCCAAGGTGTTATGCTCATTCCCATAATAAATATTTCATTGTTTATTATTCTTATAAAAGCTTCTTTTATACCTGTTTGTCCAGCTTTTATAGATTTTACTTCACTTCCTATTAATTCTATTCCTGCTTCATACCTATCTTCCACGAAATAATCAAAAAAAGCTTTTTTATTATTTGCCAATATCATTTTATCACCCCATCAAGTTACTAACGTTCAATTTTTTAATTTTCTTCCTCAGTTACATTGGGAACAGCTTCTATTGTAAGTTCTAACATATCAGCTTTTACTATTAAAATATCGATTTTATCTCCCAATTTATACTCTTTTTCACTAGTTGTTTCTACCATTGTGTATTCATGTTCTAAAAATTGATAATTACCCATAGAATTAGGTCCCATTGTATCCCATGAACATTCTATATATTGGTCTGTTTCAAAGAATATTCTTCTGTTACTGAATCCTGTAATTGTAGCACTGTAAACCTCTCCAACTTTATCTTTCATATATTCTACTATTTTAATTTTTTTACTTTCATCTTCAACTTTCATAGCATCTCTTTCTGTTTTAGATATGTGAAGTGCTATAGAATCTAAAGTAGTTTCTAACCACTTTAATTGCTTTTTAGTTGGATAACCTTTCAATAACATATCTCCTATTCTATGAACCATAAGGTCTGCATAACGTCTGATTGGAGAAGTAAAGTGAGTATAATAACCTGATGCTAGTCCAAAATGTCCACTGTTTTCTTTTGTATATCTAGCTTGCTTTAAAGCCATCAGTATACTTTTATGAACTACCAAATTAATACCTCTTTCTTTTGAATCTTCTATTATTTTTTGGAATTTTTTAGGATGTACATCTTCTAAAGAGTGTATTCTATATTTGAACTTTGCCAGTATCTCATTTAATTTTGATATACGCTCTGGATCTGGTTTTTCATGAGTTCTATAAATTGAAGGAACTTCCATCCAAAATATTTTTTCAGCTAATGCTTCATTGGCAGCTATCATAAAATCTTCTATTATTCTCTCAGATTCTCCACGTTCTATTTTTTTAAGCTCTTTTACTTTTTTATTTTCATCCAATATTACTTTTATTTCAGGAATATCAAAATCTATACTTCCACGATTGTATTTTAATTTTCTTATTAAAGCTGAAAGTTCTTCCATTACTTTTACTTCTTCTACTATATCTTTGTAAGTTGCTAACATCTCTTCATCTTTAGCCAGTATCTTATTCACGTTGCTGTACGTCATACGATGCACTGTGTTTATAACCGATTTATAGGTATCAGTACTTAAAACTTTTCCATTTTCATCAAAGATAATTTCACAAGAAAAAGTTAATTTATCAGTATGTGGATTCAATGAACAAATACCATTACTTATCTCTTTAGGAAACATAGGAAGAACTCTGTCTACCATGTAAACCGAATTTCCTCTTTTAAATGCTTCCTTGTCTAAAGCTGAACCTACCTCTATGTAATGAGCTACGTCAGCTATGGCTACAATAAGTTTATAACCACCATTAGCGAGCTTCTCAACATACACAGCGTCATCTAAATCCTTTGCATCATCCCCATCTATAGTTATTATTTTTAAATTTCTCAAATCTTTTCTTTTACTTATCTCTTCTTCTGTTACAACTTGAGGTATTTTACGAGCTTCTGCAAGGGCTTCATCTGGAAAATCTTCACTCATACCCTCTCTTCTTATTACAGCTTCCATCATGTTGTCAGTGTTACCTGGTTCTCCTAACACTTCTATAACTTCTCCCTCAGGTTTTTTATCTACATCTCCCCAGAAAGTTATTTTTACTACAACTAACTGATTATCGTCTGCATTTTTCATAGCTTTATAAGGTATAAATATATCTTTTCCAAAAGCATGAGTAGGCACTACAAATCCAAAATTTGGTTTTTTATGGAGAATTCCAACTATTGTATCTTTGTTTCTTTTGATTACTTTTACAACTTCTCCCTCTTTTTTAGTTTTATCATGATATCCCTCTTTTACTTTTATAAGTACAGTATCTCCATCTAGTGCTCCACCAAAATGAACTCTTGGGACAAAAATTCCTTCAGTAGGTGTATCTACAAAGGCAAATCTCTCTTTTATTATATTGAACTCTCCCTTTACATATCCCATACGCTCTGGGGTTGTGTATTTACCACGATTATTTCTAAGTAAATCTCCTCTTTCTACCATTTCATCCAAAAGAGCTCTATTCTCTTTTTTAAATTTAGGTGAAAGCTCTGCCAGTTTAAGAATTTCCTCGTATTTTAAAGTGTTATTTTTCAAAAAAACTTTTTTTACATTTTCAATATCTTTTTCAAATCTTGCATTTCCTATGTTCATATTTTACTCCTTTTTCTTTAAAAGCCAGTTTCTTGTATCTATTGTATTTAAGTGAATTATCTTTCGCTTCTCTATTAAATACTCTATTTTTTTATCGATTTCATAAATTATTGCTAAATCTATGTCTTTTTCCAAAATTTCTCTTATTTTTTTTACCCCTGGATAATCTCTGTTTGGTTCTACAGCATCAGCTAAATATATTATTTTTTCCAAAAGTGACATATTTCTTCTTCCAATAGTATGGTATTTAATACTGTTCAGTATTTCTATATCCTTTACTTTAAAAAAATTTTCTACATATACAGCACCTGCAAAGCCATGAATTATTGCATCATCTTCAGAAGTTCCCGACAATTCTTTGAAATTACTGTCTTCGCACATCTCTTTTAGCATCTCTAATTTACACTCTTTTAATACATCATGAAGAAGTGCTGCAATTTTTATTTTTTCTTCATCTACTTCGTATTTTTCAGCTATTTTTACTGCTGTTTTCATAACTGAAATTGAATGGTTATATCTTTTTTCAGAAAGCATATTTTTTAATTCTAATTTTATTTTTTCTAACATCTCTTCATTCATCATTCACACCTTAAATATTTAGATTTTTTTCATAATACTCTTTAAATACACCTTTAGTCTCTTCACCATCTATTAAAATTTTGATTTTTTTTTGTCCTAAGACATCGACTAAAGAATTAGTTATTGCATAAATTATATAAAGATTTTTCTGTTCATCTTTTTCTTTCCAATTAGAAAAATTCAAGTATATTTCATCTTCTTTTAAAAAAATATTTTTTAATTGTCTATTGTCTAAAATCATTTTATTGTTTTGTAAACTTATTACTATTTTTTCTACAATTCCTTTTGTTATTTCATTTTTATTTTCAGTGTAACTGAATTCCTCTTCACTCATATTTAATTTTTCAAATTTTTCACTTGGTAAGTAAATTGTATATTTTATTTTATTTTCTGATTTTTTTTCTGAATCTTCAATTTTAAAATTTATTTCTTTTACTATTTTACTGTTTTGTTCTTGTTTTTCATAAAAAACTCCTAAAAAAATTCCAAGACTTAGAAATACTGAAACAGATAACAATAATTTTTTCATATTTTCACACCCTCAATTATATTGTTCAATAAAAATTTTTTTTGATTTGCTCAGACATTTTTTTAGCCATCACTTTTTGATTCGCTAAACTAATCATTTTTTTCATATCAGAACTATTAGTTAAAAACCCTAATTCAACTAAAACACCTGGAATCACTGTTTTAGGTCGGCCTAAACCACGAAGAACAGCAAAGTTTGCCCCATGAATTCCACGGTTATTCATTTTAAGTCCACCAGCCAGAGAATCTGTAATTCCTTTTGCTAACTTAGCTGATGCTTCTTGATATTTTTTGTATTCTAACTCTCCTAAGATTTGGGATATTCCTCCTACATTTTCTCCAAAACTTTCGCCAAAGCTATTTTCATAAGCAGCTATTCTTGATGCATAAGGTGACGATTGTTTAGAAAAATAGAATACCTCAACTCCATTAGCTTTCGAATCTTTTGCTGCATTTACATGAATACTTATAAACATATCTGCTTTTTTCTTATTGGATATTTTAGGTCTTTCTGAAAGATTTACAAAACTGTCATTATCTCTTATCATTATTACATTGAAATCTTTTTTTAGCTCAGTTTCTAAAAGTTTAGCCACACTGAGTGCTATATCCTTTTCTCTTCTTCCAAAATACACTGCTCCAGGATCTTTACCTCCATGACCTGCATCTATTGCAATTGTAAACTGTTTTTTCATGGCAGGTTTAAATTCTAAATATATTTTGTTGTTTTTTATACTTATTTTATTGGTAAAGCCCGGTTTATGTTTTATAAAAAAACCTGTTCCTGCCCCCATTTTCATTACTTTAAAACTTTCTACAGCTTTTCCTGTGTAATTTTTTTCATTTAATTTTAAATTCAAAGCTCTATTTTTTATTTCTAAAAATATAAGTTGATTTTGAGCATCATAGCTTGTTGTATAAACTGGTTTAGAGCTATAATTTGAAAATTCAAACACTATTTCTAAATTATTTTTGTTAGAACTTATTTTATTTATTTTCACCATATTTCCAAAAGATAAAAAAGATACAACAACAAATAAAAAAACAAATAATAAATAATTAATACTAATTTTTTTCATAAAAAATACCCCTCTATTATATATAACTGTACCTCTATTCTACCACAGATTTTCTCTGTTATGAAATTATCTTTTAATATTTTTAAATTTAAAAAGAGTGCCTGAGCACTCTTTTCTCTTTTATTTAATTATCGTTGCTATCGCTGATTTTTTAAGTGTTAACTTTACACCTTTATCAACTCTGATATCTACATATTCTTGATTAACAGACAAAATAGTTCCTTTTATCCCACCTGAAGTCAATACTTCTGTACCTTCTTTCAATGAGTCTACCATTTCTACATGTTTTTTTTGCTTTCTTTTGTTAGGCAATATTAGTAAAAAATAAAATATTGCAATCCAAAATATAAATGGTAAAGCTAATTTTAAAAATCCTGGCATATTTTCAAACATATTTCCGAATAAATTTTGCATTTCTCCCCCTTGTTTATTTTGATATTAAAATATTCCTAATTATATCATAATAAAATTAATATTTCAAACTATTCAAACAAAAAGCATGATCTAATTCTTGGCCCCTCTGCCATTATTTGATCATGCCATAATTATTTATTCGATTAACTTTCAAAAATCATGCAAGTTTCGCCAATCTGTTTACTAATATAATTTTTTACTGTAATCTCTTGCTTGTTTCCATTTTCAACATATTCTAATTTACACTCTTTATTTTTGCAAAAATTTCCCCATAAAACATTTGCAAAATAAATCTTTTTCCCTTTTTGTGTAACTAATATTACTTTTGACATTGAATCCCCCTAATTTTTCTATATAAATTAATCCCACCAAAAATAGTATACTTTATAATGAACTTAAAAAAAATATGAAAAAAAAATTTTTTTTTAAGTTTTTTTTATTTTTATTTTTCATGTTTGATTGACGATTTTATTTGTTTTTGATATACTAAATTGTGTATTTTCTACATCATATAAATTACTAAAACAATACATCTTTTAGGAATCATTTAATCCTAATCTAAAAATAAAAATAAAGGAAGAAAACAATGTACATCAACAGTAATCACATTCGAATTACAAAACTCATTCAAACTATTTCTAATCCTAATTTTAATTTTTTTTCAGAGCTTCTAAAAACTAGTGAACAAAATACGACGTTATATATCAGAGATGTTTATAAATATATTTCTCCTAATTGTACTACTTTTAAAAAAAATATTATGCTAGAGTCTATTCGAGAAAATAAAAATTTAATCGATTTACTGAAAAAAGAACAAGAAATTACAAAAGAGGAAAGAATTTGTTTTATCATTTTCTCATTGTTCTTAAAAAGAGAAGTTAATCTCAGTGAACTTTCCAATTTTTTATCCGTCACTCGTCGTTCTTTAAATTACGATATTTTAGAAATAAAGAAAGTTTTAAATAAATCAAATTTAGAGATTTTAAGTTTAAATTCCAAAGGAGTCAAACTTATAGGTCATGAAGATGATATTTTGAGAATTTTCCATGCTTTTCTTTTTAAAATTATTATTGAACTTCAGGAAACACCTGAAAAAATCAAAAAAATTTATAATGACTATTTGAAAAAAAGAGATTATCCAAAAATTTTAAAAGATTCTAAAATAATTATTTCTAAAATGTCTCTAAACAAATATTTTCATATAGATATAATTTTTTCAACTTTTATATTGAGTTTTATAAATGATAAAGCAAAACAACTAACTTTAAAAAATCTTTCTGATCATCATGAACTTTACTTATATTTTAAAAATGATTTTTCTTTAGAAGAAACTGAAATTTTCTTTAATGCTATTCAAAAAAATATATTTGGAGATTTTCCTTTAAGTAAAATTCATTCTTTAATTTTATTTCTAAAACTTTCCAATGGTTCTCTTTATCTCCATGAGCCCCAAATACAAAACAAATCTCATGAATTGAAAGTTTTTTTTAAAGACAAATTAAAAATCGTTTCTAGTGATGACAAACAATATATATTTTATTTGGGAAGAATAGTTTTTTTTGCTACCAAAGCTCATCCCACAGAACTAAAAGATCTTTCGTTTTTATCTTTAAACATTGGAAAT
Organism: Fusobacteriaceae bacterium; assembly: GCA_051648485.1. Taxonomy (GTDB): domain Bacteria; phylum Fusobacteriota; class Fusobacteriia; order Fusobacteriales; family Fusobacteriaceae; genus JAGNZR01. Next base: position 11,941 of record JBOFFH010000048.1, on the reverse strand, counting down.
AACTTAAGTGAAGAGTTAATAGATATTTTTTTAGAATTAAGAAAAAATTATAAAAATATAAATTTTTCAGAAATTTTAAACTTGTATTTTTACATAACTGATGCTAGAAATCATAAAGAAAAATTCACTTCCGATATTTATCTTCTTTATAAAAATATTCCTGAACAAATGTTTCAAATTATAAAAAATAGATTAAACAAAATTTATTCTATCAATCTTTTAGGATTTGTAGATATAAACATTTCTGAACATCATTTAGAAACTAATAAAACTGATTGTTTTATAATTTTAGAGACTTTTGATTATACAAATCCTGAAATTGAAGTTAGACATCTTCCATTTCCTTTGTAAAAGATTTTAATCAATAAAAAAATTCCGGATTTTTTCCGGAATTTTTTTATTGTTCTATATAATTTTTTAAAATTTTTAAATCATTCCAAAACTCAACAGCCACTGGAGATTTTTTTCCACCTGCATCTCTAGATTTTTTTGCAAAATTAGGATCATATGTTATAAAAAATTTTACATCTCCCATCCAATTCATTATTTTTCCTTTTTCCTTCAAAAATTCTACATCTCTCAATAAAAGAGCAGAAGCAACACCTTGACCTAAAGCTACTACTACTTTAGGATTTATAAGAGCTATTTGCATATTTAAAAGTTCTAAAAGATGTTCTTGATCATTGTCAAAATAATCTTTATACTTTAAATTTGATTTAGTCAGTGTACTTACATAATAATCTTCAGGTGTCATACCTACTATATCACAAAGTTTAAAAAGAAATTCTCCACTCGAACCTGAATTTACTCTTAATTCTTCATCTAAATAAAGGTCTGGCTCATCTCCTACAAACAAAATATCCGCTTGTCTGTTTCCACTTCCTATGAAAACTTTTTTATCTCCTGCTTTTACAAGGGGTCCTAAAGAACCAATTTCAAAAATAAGTTCTTCCCATAGATTTTCCATATCCATATATTTCTCCTTTAGCTTTTTTATTTTTTATATCTCATAAACTTTTGTTGTTATATCTTGACCAGCTACCTCTAAAACAACATCTATTTCTAATCTTTCCAACTCTTTTTCAACTGTTTTTAAAGCCATAGAATAATTGTTACTATCTTTACTCACATGAACTAAATATACTTTTTTTAGTCTCTCACTAAAAATTTCTCCTATAAATTTAGCTGAATCATCATTGGAAAGATGTCCATTTTTACCTTTTACTCTAGCTTTTAAATCCCAAGGATAAGAGCAATCCATAAGCATATGATAATCATAATTACACTCTATTACCATCAAATCTATATCTTTAAACTTTTCTTTTACCCTGTTATCCACATAACCAATATCTGTGGCTAAAGCTAAAGTTTTTCCATTTTTTCCCTCAATTCTAAAACCTAAGGTTCTAACAGCGTCATGCATTACATCAAAAGGAATTATTTTCAAGGAATTTATAAAAAATTCAGCTTCAATTAATTTTACATTTTTATCTTCAATTTTTCCAAGTTTAATTATTCCATGTTCATAGCTTTCAGAAGAGATATATATAGGAATACAATATTTTCTAGAAATAATTCCAGCTCCCATTATATGATCTCCATGCTCATGAGTTATCAAAACTCCTGAGATATCCTCTAATTTTTCTCCGATACTCAACAATTTTTCCTCTATCTTTTTACAACTAAAACCTGCATCTATTAAAATTTTTATATTGTCGCTTTCGATAAAAGTACAGTTCCCTGAACTTCCACTTCCTAAAATTGAAATTTTCATTTTTGTCCTTTTTTACCCTTTAATTAATTTTTTATATTTTATTCTACCACACTTTTATTTTTCAACCAAGAAAAAAAGGACTTTATCAGCAGAAAACTACCAATAAAATCCTAATTTTAATGTCTGTATTTCAAAATTTTATCTCTTTTCACAAAGAGTTAAAATTTCTTCCAAAGTTTCACTTAAATATTTTCCTTTTAAGTATTCTAACTTTATTTCTTCAAAATTTTCGATTTCTTTTACTTTTTCAGGTCTTTCTAAAAAAGTTGAAATTAGATTGTACTCTTCGTCTAAAATAAGAATTACAGGTATCTTGAAATTTTCAATTTGAAGAAGAGGCTTTAAATATTTTTCTCCTCTTCCCTTTGTTATCATTCTCAAATCCAACAAAGGATTATTATCACAAATTTTTTTTACAACCGAAGAGTTTAACTGAACATCTGGACACCAAATCTCTCCTGCTATTAAAAAATTCAATTTTTTCAATTTACCTATTCTTTGAAGTGTGTTTTCATCCATAATTATTCTATTATAGTTTTTAGGAATTCTATCTCTTTCACTTTTAGAACCTGTTCCTACAAAAGTTTCAAAATTCATTCCAACTTGAAAAAAATCTTTAAAATTCATAACATCCTCCACTAAAGATTCACTTCTGCTGTATCTAAAATTAAAGTTACAGGACCGTCATTTAAAAGTTCAACTTTCATATCAGCTCCAAAAACTCCACTTTCAATCGTTATCCCTTTCATAGCTACAATTTCTTTAAATTTTTCATAAAGAGGTATAGCAGTTTCAGGACGAGCCGCTTTTATAAAACTTGGACGTTTTCCTTTTATACAATCTCCATAAAGAGTAAATTGAGAAACCACCAAAATTTCGCCGTTTATATCTTTTAACTCTTTATTCATTTTTCCATCACTATCTTCAAAAACTCTCAGTGAAACTATTTTATTAGCTAACCAAACTACTTCTTTTTCAGTGTCTGTATCTTTTACTCCTAGTAAAATTAAAAAACCCTCTGAGATTTGACCTTTAATTTCTCCATCCACTTTAACACTGGCAGTTTTTACCCTTTGAACAACAGCTCTCATAAGCCATCACTACTTTTTTAAGCTTTTTTCAATAATAGCTACCATCTCTTTGTTATACTCTAAAAGAGCTTCGATATCTCCTGTAATTTCAATAGTTTCCATTATATCGCCTTGCTTTATTGCATCTACAATTTTTTGATCTTCAGCTGAAACTACTTCTCCGAATATTGTATGTTTTCTGTTTAACCAATCAGTTGGGATATGAGTTATAAAGAATTGTGAACCATTTGTTCCTGGTCCTGCATTAGCCATAGCCAAAATTCCTGGTTTATCAAAGTTTACACCAGCAGCAAACTCATCTTTAAAGTTATATCCTGGTCCACCAGAACCTGTTCCAGTTGGGTCTCCACCTTGAATCATAAAGTCCTTTATTACTCTGTGGAATTTTAAATTATTGTAGTAGCCTTTGTTAGCTAAAACTACAAAGTTTGTTACTGTGATTGGTGCTACATTTGGAAATAAAACTAAGTTTATTTCACCTTTAGCTGTTTTGATTTTTGCATTTAATTTAACGTTTGTCATATTTGTCTCCTTTTCTTCTTGAATATTTATATTTAAAGGCTTTTTAGCCTCTAAAGGCACTTTTCTGAAAAAATATATCCCCATAATTATAACTGCTAATATCAATAAATTAGTCATTCTTTTCATTTTCTTCCTTTCCAAATATCTCTTTAAGTTTTTTTTGGTTTATTGTTCCGTAAATTTCGTATCTCCATTTAGTTTTAAGTTTATCTTCTAGCTCAGCTTCCAATTTCCCAAGCCTCATAATCTCTTTATCTAAATTTCTAAATTTTTCACGTAGTGGGTGTAGTTTGTATATTATTTCCATCTGTTCTTCTTGTTGAACTGAATTACTCAATTCATTATTAACTTTAAACTCTTCATCTAAAACAAGATCTGCTTCTTTTAGTAATTCTTGTTTTTTAGACTTTATTTCCTTTAACTCATACTCATAAAATCTTTTAACTACAATTGAGCCTCCGTCTTCCCCTAAAGAGTTTCTAATAGAAATTTTATCCTGTATAAACTCTTTTGAAAAATTATTTTTTTCCATTATGTCATGAATAGTTTTCTTCAAATTTATAAATTCTTTTCCATAAACTTCTTTAAATTCTTCACTCTCCATAGCCAAATAAAGTTTTTCATACTTAGGAAGATACTCTTTTTCTAGTAATTCATATCCTGATAAATCTCCTATTTCTTTTAGCTTTATAACTTTTTCGTTTGCTAAAGCTAGACATTGAAGAATAACTTCTTGTGAAAAACTTTTAAAATCTTTAAAATCTTTAAATTCCAATGCGCACCTTCCTTTTTATCTTTCACCATGATACTGATAGAAGTAACATTTTATTCCACCGTTGTACAATTTTCTGTTTTTTGTAGATTTTTTTCCATAATATTCCTGAAACTCTTCATAAGATGTTATGACATATACAGACCATTTAGGGAATCTCATACGGAATAGGTCTCCCATAAGAGTGTAAAGTCTTTGAACTCCTTCTTCATCTGAAAGTCTATCTCCATAAGGTGGATTTGTTATAATAGCTCCTTTTTTTTCTGGAGATTCTAATGTTAACATATTTGCACAGTCAAATTGTATATCGCCATCTACACCAGCAATATTTGCATTTTTTTTAGCTACTTCTAAAGTCTCTGCATCCATATCACTTGCATATATTTTAACCATTTTTTCATGATCTTCTCCGGACATAGCTTCATCTCTCATATCTAGCCACTGGCTTTGAGTAAGTATGCTCCACCCTTCTGAAGCAAAGTTTCTATCAGTTCCAGGAGCTATCTTTCTTGCTATCATAGCTGCTTCTATTGCAATAGTTCCTGTTCCACACATAGGATCTAAAAGAGGTAATTCTCCACCCTTCCATCTTGAAAGATATATCATAGCTGCTGCCATAGTTTCTTTTATTGGAGCTTCGTTTGTTAGGTATCTGTACCCTCTTCTATGAAGAGCTTCTCCACTTGTATCTATCATAAGTATAAAGTTATCTTTAGAACCTTGAATTTTTACAGCGTATTTTGCTCCTTTTTCAGAAAAAAATACACATCTGAATTTACTTTTTAATTTCTCAACTATTGCTTTTTTTACTATCTTTTGAATATCTGATTTAGAATAAAGTTTGCAATCTACAGCACTTACCCAACTAATTGGAAACTCTCCATCGACTGGTATTATATCTTCCCAAGGAAGAGCATAAGTAGCTTGAAACAGCTCTTCATAGCTCATAGCTTTGAATTCTCCCATCTTTAAATATACTCTGTCAGCACATCTTAAATGAATATTAGCTCTTGCTATATCTAAGTATTCACCATCAAATTCAACTCTTCCATTAAAAGTATTTACATTTTCAAATCCAAGAGTTTTACACTCATCTTTAACTATTCCCTCAATCCCCATAGAAGCTGAGGCTATAATCGTTATTTTATTCATTTATTTCTCCTTTTTTTCTTTCTAAAAGAATTTTATATATCAGTTTAAATACTCCTATTACAGGAACTCCAAAAATCATCCCAACAGGTCCAGCAACTGCTCCACCTAAAAGTACTCCTGAAATTACCCAAAAACTATTTAAGCCTACTGTTTTCCCTATTATTTTAGGAGCCAATACAAATGCCTCCACTTGTTGAGAAACTATATGTGCTACACCTAAATATATCAGTTTTTGTGGAGCCGCTATTAAGACTAGAATCCCTGCTATTAGCAGTGATACAAATGCTCCTATATATGGAACCATATTTCCTATTCCTAAAAGTACTGCAATCAAACCTGCATAAGGAACATTTGTAAAATACATAATAACAAAAGCTATTATTCCTACTCCTAAAGATGACAAAGTTTTTCCTAAAAGATAGTTTAAAAATATTTTTCTTACATTATTTAAAAACTCTATAGTCGATTTAGCTTTATCTTTTCCAACAAATATGTATACAGTGTTATGAGTCAAATTTGTAAAATACTCTTTATCCAAAATAAAAAATATTGCAATTATTAAACCTAAACCTAATTTTCCTAAAAATACAACGAGTTCTATCATATTATTTGTAAGAGAAAAAAATATGTTTTTTATAGTTCCAAAATTAGATTTAATAAATTCATCTATAGACTTTTTTAATTGCTCAGCATTATTTGCCATTTCACCAGCAATTAAATTTTTATTTTTTAAATATTCTGTAGATTTTTCAATCCATTTTTCTAAAGTTATTTGATACTCTGGAATTCTCGACATAATCTCATTGAAACTGTCATTCAGTCCAGGAACTATTGCAACAATTAAACCTATAAAAACCAATGTTACCACTACAAGCGAAAGAGTTACTGCAAGCAATCTTTTTACTTTCAACCTATTTTCTATAAATGTAGAAAGAGGAAGAAGTAATACTGCAAAAAAAACTCCATAAATAAAAGGTGTAAAATAAGATAAAAAACTTGATACTATACCTATTAATCCTTGATTATTTTGAAAAAAACTTTGTAATACAACTACTAAAATTAAAATAATAAAAAACTTTAATGGGGTAAACTTACTTTGCCACACCGTCTAATTCCTCCTCAACTTCTCCAATTATTTTTACGATCAATTCATCAGGAATTCCTATTATAAGTTCTCCTGGACTAGTTATCCATCCTTGTTTTACTGCCAATTTTCTTGGTGAATTAGAAGTGGTCACTCTTACTTTATTTTCTTTAAACTGAATATTAACTCCACCTATTTTTGTATCTATAAAAATATTTTTTTCCTTATTTTGAAGTTTTTGAGCATATTTTAATTGGTTACTCACATAAACTTCAACTTTACTTCCTTTTAAATCTTTTTTATTTATAATATTATTACCTAAAACAGAAAAAATGATGATGAAAAATCCATAAATTAGCAAATCTCCAATTTTAAAAAAACTGGTTTTCCTCATAAAGAAACTCCTATTCCCTCTCCCATATAAATTTTAGTTTCTATTCCATTTAAACTATTTTCTATTAAATCTTTATCTATTTGAACTTTATCTTTTTCAAAAAGCATAATTGTGGTAGAACCTCCAAAATAGAAATATCCTTTTTCAATTCCTTTTTTTACTTCGGAGTTAGGAGTGTAAGTTTGTTTTATGCCTCCTACCATAGTAGCAGCAATATCACACATCAAAATATTTCCAAATTTTTCAGTTTTCAAAATAGAGTATTCTCTTTTATTTTCGCAGTAAATTCTAAAGTTTTTTCTTATAGCGTGAGTAGAAACTGAATAATAATAACCCTCTATTTTTTTAGTTTTATTTATAACTCCATCTGCTGGAAAATGAAATCTGTGATAATCTACAGGAGCAAGTCTCACTATTACAAGAGTTCCTCCTTCATATTGGGATGCTAATTTATCATCTTTTAGAAAATCCTTTAGATTAAACTGGTCTCCCTTAATAAAAAATTGCTTCAAATCATTGAGGTTTTCATAAACTAAACATTTTCCATCTGCTGGAGAAACTAATCTATTTTCGTCTTTATCTATAGGTCTACTCTCCGGTTTTAATTCTCTTATAAAAAATTCATTAAAGGTAGCAAATTCTCCCAAAGTTTTTTTAGATTCTTTTATATTTATTTCAGCAGATTTTATAAATTTTTCTATTTTATCGGCAGAAGAAACTTTATCCATCTGTTTTCCATAATAATCTGTTAAAAATTTCTTTTTTACAACAGAACTTAGTGCAAGCTCTCCAAATGGTGAATAATATAAAAATTTTAAAAAATTTTCAGCTGGAACTTTTTCTATTTTTTTTTCTCCTGTTTTTCTATATATATATTCTATAGGCCTAAAATCCATTTTTTAATTTCTCCTTAGTCTAGTATCTCTTCTTTTATTTTCTTTATCAATCCATATTTTAATTGTATTAAATCATTAGACAAGTCTACTTTATAAGTATGTGGATTTTCAAGTCTTTTTCTTTCTTCTGAAACTTTTTCTAAACTTTCAAAATAATATTTTTGAGAACTCATAACATCAAAAAGTTCATTATATTTTTCTGTTATATTTCCATTTTCTACATATACTTCTGTAAGTTTTTTATAAGTATAGCTTTTTGCTGGAAGTACACTTTTTTTAAACTCGCATTTTTCATCTCTTATCACTAACTCTTCTCTATTTTTTAATTTTTTCTTATCGCTATCATTTTTAACCAGTGTAATAATATCAGCATATGCTTTTCCTTCACTATCATAAATTCTAAAAACTTCTTTAAATCCAGGATTAGATATTTTTATTACATCTTCAGAAAGTTTTATAACAGGTTCTTTCTCTACCTCTACAATTTTATAAACTCCTCCAAAGCAAGGATGAGATTTGCTTACAGCGATTGCATCTCCTACACCATAAATATCAACTTGAGCTCCTTGCTCTTTTAAAGATTTTATCACATCTTCAGAAAGAGAATTAGTAAGTATTATTTTAGCTTTTTTTAAACCTGCCTTATCTAATTTGGCTCTAACTTTTTTAGATAGATAAGATAAATCTCCAGAATCTATACGAACACCATAATTTCCAGGATAGCTATCATCTATTCCATTTTCTTTAAAAGATTTAATAGCATTTTCTATTCCTATTTTCAAAGTATTATAAGTATCTATAAGCAAATACAGTGAATTTGCTTCTCTTTTTTTTCTATATTTTATAAATGTATCAAAAGCTTTTTTTTCAGCTTCCGTTCCTACACCAAAAATTTGAATATATGAATGAGCCATAGTTCCTACACTAGGTAGTCCATATCTATATTCAGTAATTAAATTTGAATGAGTATAGCATCCACCTATTATGGCCGCTTTATTTCCTGCTACAGCACTATCAAACCCATGAGCTCTTCTACTTCCAAAAGCTAATACAGGGGTTGGAGCAGCAGCTCTAGTTACTCTTGAGGCTTTAGTTGCTATGGCCATTTGCATATTCATTATATTTAATATCGGTGTTTCTAATATTTTAGCTTGGATAAGAGGAGCTTTTATTGTAATTATAGGTTCATTTGGATATGCAAGTTCCCCGTCTCTCATGGCATATATATCCCCAGTAAACTTAAGTTTCACTAAATATTCCATAAGTTTTTCTTCTTTTATTATTTTTTCAAAATATTTTCTTTTTATTTTTTCAGAAGTACTATTTAAAACCTCTATAAGATAAATTACCTCTTGAACTCCTGATACTACAGCAAATCCACCATCTTCTGTACTACGAAAATACATATCAAAAACAGCTTCTTTGTTTTCCATTCCACACTCTAAAAGTACATCACTTTCTGTATATTGATATCTATCTGAATTTATTACTCTAGCAAACTCGTCTAAAACAGTTTCTCTATACATAATCCCCCCCATTTTCTTTAATTCTAATGACAATTATATCATTTTTTTTCGATTTTTCCAAATTAAATCCCACCATAAAGAAAAAGAGACTAGGCTAATGATTTTTTTAGCCAGTCTCTTTTTATTCTTAATAAGTGTATAAATTTGGAATTATTTTTTCAATTGGTAAAATACCTAAAGCAAAAACTACATTTTCTGGATAATTCATTCTATACTTTTTCAATTCATTTATCATGGATTCAACTTGTGTTTCTTCAACCGTCATATAAAATATACAATCAGCTCCTGGCCAAGTATGATTATTTCTATGTCTTATTGATTTGGTCCAGTTACTTTCAACACCTTTAACTACTGCGTATCCATAAAAATTTATATCCTCTAAAAATTTTACTAAACTATTTTTTTGAGTTTCATTTAAATAAACTGTTACCTGCTTATAAATTGAATTATCATTAGTATTATTTACTTTTAACCATTCCATTTTTATCAACTCCTATATTTTACTTAGATTTTTTCTTTGTAAATATATATACCACTTTTTCGTTAAAATCCTCTACCAGCATGTAAAGAACTGGAATTACGACCAAAGTTAGTAATGTAGAGAATGATAGTCCAAACATAACTGTAACTGCCATTCCACCATAAAGTTCTGCTCCGTCTCCTAGTCCTAAGGCCATTGGAAACATCCCTAAAACCGTCGTCATTGTTGTCATAATTATTGGTCTTATTCTTGTTAAACAAGCTTCTTTAACAGCATTATCTCTAGATTCTCCTCTTTGACGAAGAATTTCTATATAGTCAATAAGAACTATGGCATTGTTTACAACTGTACCTGCCAGCATTATTATTCCTATCATAACCATAATATCAAAAGATTTACCTGTAATGATAAGTCCTGAATAAACTCCTATCATCGCTAATGGAATAGAACCTATAATTATAAATGGAAGTGCAAAGTTCTCAAATTGAGAAGCCAGTATTGCATAAATTAAGAATATCGAGATAAGTAATGCTACTCCCATTTGAACAGCTGCTTCTCCAAATATTTCAGAGTCTCCACCCCAGTTATAACTTATTGTTTTCGGTGGATTTAGTGATTCAAATGCATCAGTAAAGACTTTTTGAACTTTTCCTAAACCTACTCCCCCATCGTTAGCTTTAACTGTTACTGCATAAATTTTATCAATTTTATTTATTTCAGAAGTTCCTTCTCCATCAACTATTTTTGCCACATCTGATACTTTAATAAACTTACCATCAGCTGTTTTTATATTCAGTTGCTCAAGAGAAGATATTTTTTTTCTTGAAGATTTATCCATTCTAACTAGCACATCTATCTCTTCTGTTCCAGTTTTAACTGTTACAGTTTGACCTTTAGCTCTGTTTCCACCAAGTAGAGAATAACTTATAGTTTCTCCTAATTGAGCTGGTGAGATTCCAAAACTACGAAGTTTATCACGATTCATGACTATTCTCGCTTCTGTATTTCCAGGTTCAACTGTTGAGCTTACATCTACTAATCCATCATTTTTTCTAACAATTTTTTCTATTTCTGAGCCTATTTGCTTTATTTGTTCTAGGTTATCTCCTAAAACTCTAAACTCAACGGCTCTTCCCGGAACATCCGTCTGAAAATCATTAGAAACACTTGGTTTAATATCTGGAATTTGTAGAACCAATGGTCTTACTTCATCTTGAAGTTTAAACACAGATATTTTTCTATCTGATTTTGGACCTATATCTACATTTATTATTACTTTTTTCTTATCTATAATTGTTGTATAGCTTCTTGTATACTGGTTATCTCTTGCTATTTTTTCTAATTTAACAGCAATTTCTTGAGCTCTTTCTAAATTAAGACCTTTAGGTAATTCTCCAACTATTGAGTATTTTCCAAAATCTTGTTTAGGGAAAAACTCTGTTCTTACCGAAGCTGGTCCTATTATCATAGCCGCTACAAATGCTATAAATGCTAGCATTACAATTTTAATTTTATTATTGAAAGCTAAATTTATTAAATTTAAATATTTTGCTTTTACCCATCCAAAAACTTTTCCTTCTGATGTAATTGAAACTTTATCACTTAGGAATCTACTTGCAACCATTGGCATAAGAGTTAAAGAAACTATTATTGCTGCAACGTTAGAATAGATTATTGAATATGACATATCTCTAAATATTTCACGTGCTATACCTGGAATAAACAGTACAGGTACAAATACTACCATTGTAGTAAGAGCAGAAGCTATTATAGCCACTGTAACCTCTGTAGCTCCCTCTTCAGAAGCATCTCTTACTGATTTTTTCATCTCTGTCATATGTCTATAAATATTATCTATAACAACAACCGAGTTATCTGTAAGCATTCCAACTCCAATAGAAAGTCCCATTAAAGATATAAGATTTATGGTTACTCCTTGAAAATAAAGGAAAACGAAAGTAAACATTATAGAAATTGGAAGTGCTAACGAAATCAGCATTGTAGCTCTTATATTTTTCAAGAAAAACATAAGTACAATTGTTGCCAGTATAAGTCCTGAAGCTGCATTTCCTTTAACTCCCGAAATTGCTGAATCTATACTTTCTGAATTGTCCAAAACTACTGCTATTTCAACACCTGGTGGTGCATATACTTTTAATTCTTCTAAAGATTTTTTTGCAGCTGCATTTATATCTAAAGTGTTTCCTTTTGCTGATTTGTTTATTCCTAAACTTATTGCATTTTTTCCA
>JBOFFH010000047.1:0-3771 GCA_051648485.1 Fusobacteriaceae bacterium | reverse complement strand
TTTTTGTCCCATCACTGTAGAGTAATCTACATTTTTTATAGGGGAAAATATCATAGGATGATGAGCTATAATTAGGTTGGCACCGCATTCTTTAGCCATCTCTATAGCTTTTAAATCACAATCTAAAACTAGCAAAATCTTTTTTATTTCAGCATCTTTATCTCCAACCAACAATCCTACATTATCCCAACTTTCGGCATTCCTTTTGGGATATTTACCTTCTAAAAATCCAGCTATCTTTTGGAGTTTCATATCTGGAACAACTCCCCTCCAAATCTAGAAATTTTATTTATTCCTATTTGAAATATAGCATCTCCATCTCCATGCTCTATCCCTAGTTTTTTTTCTATTTCATACATTGATATATTTCTTTCTTGGGTGAATCCGTAATACATAGAAACTATTGCTTTTTCTATTGGAGTTATGCTGTTTAAAAGATAAAAATAGTTAATTTCCATAATTTCTTTCATTTTCTTGCTTATTCCATCTCCCAATTGCTCTTTCAATGAGTACTCTTCAGCTTTTTCATTAAAATAGCTCAAAAATTCAGATTTTTTTTCTTCAAATCTTTCATAAGTGTAAAGCACCATTTTTCTAACAATATTAACACTTAAATAAGTTTTTAAACAATTGTAGCTACTAGTTGAATAGCTTTCTACTCCTTGAATAAGGCCAACAGTTCCTTCTTGAACCAAATCCATAAAATCTATTCCATCTTTCAGCATAAGCATTCCTAAATAAGATACTAATTTTAAATTATCAGTTATCAATTTAGCTTTACTTTCATTGTCCATGCTGTCTACACACTCTTCAATCTCAGTTTCAGTTAAAGATAAAATTGAACCTATCTCTTCTAAATACTCAAGAGCAGAGGCTTCTACGTTCTCTACCTTAGTGTTACTAGAATACGTATGCCCTTCCATGTCCAAATCTAAACTCAATGGTGTCTCTTCTAAAAACTCTTTAAATTCAGCCTCATTCAGCAACTGCTTTATAATTAATTTTTCAAAATCTATTATTCTCATTTTTCCTCCAAATATTTTTTTAAAAATTGAAGGACGTTCACTATGAGCGTCCTTCTTAAGTATTATTACATTTTAAAATCTTCAAGTTTTTTTCTACGACTTGGGTGCTTTAGTTTTCTAAGAGCTTTTACCTCTATTTGACGGATACGCTCTCTAGTTACTTTAAACAATTTTCCAACTTCTTCCAAAGTTTTAGGAGAACCATCATCTAATCCATAACGATATCTTAAAACTTTTTCCTCTCTTTCACTCAAAGTTGAAAGAACTTCATCCAACTGCTCACGTAACAACACACGATTAGTTTGCTCATAAGGGTTAAGTGCTTTGTTGTCTTCTACGAAGTCTCCTAATTCACTGTCTTCTTCACTTCCAACTGCTGTTTGTAACGAGATAGGATCTTGATTCATCTCTTGGATAGCTTTTACTCTTGCTACTTCCATATTGAGTCTTTCTGCCAATATTTCTGGAGTTGCATCTTTTCCTGTTTCTTGAAGAAAAATTCTAGCTTCTTTTTTAATTTTATTTATTGTTTCTATCATATGTACTGGTATTCTTATCGTTCTTCCTTGGTCAGCTATAGCTCTTGTGATAGCTTGACGTATCCACCAAGTTGCATAAGTTGAGAACTTATACCCCTTTATGTATTCAAACTTTTCTACAGCTTTCATAAGTCCGATATTTCCCTCTTGGATCAAATCTAAAAGTTTTAATCCACGATTTGTATGTTTTTTAGCTATACTTACTACTAGTCTTAAGTTAGCTTCTACCAACTGGTCTATAGCAAATTGATCTTTATCATATGCAAGTTTTGCATACTTCAATTCTTCAGCATGAGTAAGAAGAGGAATTTGACCTATTTCACGTAAATACATTTTTATAGGCTCATCTACTTTCATATCTCCTGTTATGTTGAACAATTCTTCGCTGATTAGCTCTTCATCTGTTACTTTCTCTACTTCATCTGGATTAAAATCAAACTCTTCAAAAGGGTTAGCTACGAATTCTTCATCGTCTTCTAAACCTCCTCTTTTTTGTTTTTTAGAGCTAGAATCTGCATATTCAGTGTCATCATCATCATCGTCGTCTTCATCTTCATCTATTCCATTTTTAGTCACTATTTTTTTTCCTAGTGACTTAAGAGCATCATTTTTTTTAGGTTCTGGTTTTTCAGATTGTACCAGCTTTTTATCTCCTGCTCTCAATACTTTTATTCCTTGGTCTATGATTCCACTTATCAAGAATTCAATTTGATCTAGATCAAATTCATCCTCTAATTTTTCATTAATTTCTTCGTATGTTATGAATTTTTGTTCCATAGCTTTTCTAAGTAAAGCTAAAACTTTCTCATTTTTTATAAATCTTTTCATTGTAAAACTCCTCCTTACATATCAAAGAAACTACTTTTAATCTCGTCGTTAAAAATAGTATATAATTTTAAAATTTCTTCAAGATTTGAAACCCTCTTAAGTTTTTCCGAAATCATCTTCAGTTGTAAAAGTAGTCTCATTTTCTTTTCCACAGGAATCTCCAGATATTCTTTTCTAATTTGTAATTCTAAAATTTCTTTTCTCAACCAATCTGAAAGTATCTCTATAAAAAGTTTTTCTCTTTCTTGCTTTTTAGAATATGAATTATACACTAAAAGAGAAAAATCTAAAAGTTTATTTTTTTCTATTTCGTCAAATACCTCAAGTTTTATAAGTTCATTGGCAGAAATAGTTTTACCTTCTTCAGCGACCATTTCGACTTGAGACATTATTTTTCTTAAAAAATTAGTTTTGAAATTGTTATTTTTAAAATAGCTGTAATAGCTGTTGTCAGCCAAAATCAAACTCACTGTCAATATCTCTATTTTATCTTCTTTTTCTAAATTTTCGTTTTCTTCATAATTTTTTTCCAATTTTATAGGTTCTCTTCTAGCTTTCACTTTATTTTCATCTATTAAACTTTTATGAAGAACATCCTTATCTATACCTATATTTTTTGAAAGTTTGTCCAAGTACAAGCTTTTTTGAACTCCATTTTCAACACTTTGAAAAAATTCTAAAAATCTGTTGATAAAATTTTGTTTTGAAAGTAAATCTGACAGATCATACTCTTTAGCATAATAATTATAAAGAAAATCAAAACACTCTTCTGAAGTTTTTACAGCTTTTAGAAAACTATCTTTTCCATATAACTTTAAAAATTCATCTGGGTCTTTGGCACCTTCTAGCATTATTACTCTAATTTCACAACCTACTTTTTTTAAGGTTATTATGGCTTTTTCTGTGGCTCTTTGCCCTGGACCATCCATATCAAAACTTAAAATTACATTAGGACTGTATCTTTGAAGCAGTGCCCCTTGATCATCAGTCAAGGCTGTTCCTAATGGTGCAAGTGTTACATCAAAACCATTCAAGTCTGCCATTATGACATCCATGTATCCTTCCATCAAAATAGAGTACTTTTTCTTTTTTACTATTGCACTTTTTTCTCCTAATCCATAAAGGATTCTTCCTTTTTTAAAAATAGGAGTATCTGGAGAGTTGATATATTTAGGAACTTCTTTATTTTGTTCCAAAGTTCTTCCACCAAAAGCAACAACTTTTTTTTCCAAAGAAAATATAGGAAACATAACTCTATTTCTAAAAGCATCAAACACCCCATTTTCATTCAACTTTGAAATTCCCAAAGTCATTAAAACATCGGTTTTATACCCTCTGCTCAACAGGTAATCTGTAATTCCTGTTCTGGTGTTATCAGC
>JBOFFH010000046.1:0-3752 GCA_051648485.1 Fusobacteriaceae bacterium | reverse complement strand
ACTGGGATACTTGTGATTAAAGCCGCTGCAGAATATACTCCCCATTCTGCTGCAAATGAACCTTGTAAATTTACAAGTCCAACTGGCAGTGTTAATTTTTCTGAATTTGTGATTACTATCCTTGCTATTACAAATTCTGACCAAGCACTCATAAACGAAAATAAAGCTGCTATGGCTAAAGCCGGTGTAGAAAGTGGCAATACTATAAGGTAAAATGATTGCCAAACTTTACATCCATCTATATAAGCACTTTCTTCTAAGGATTTTGGAATAGTGTCAAAGTATCCTTTTAGCATCCAAACTGAGAAAGGTACTGCTGTCGCTGTATAAGGAATCAATAATCCAAAAAAACTGTTTACTAATCCTAATCTTACTAAAAGTATATACATAGGAAGAAGTAACATCGGTGCAGGAAACATTTGTGTGACAAGAAATGTCATCATTCCTGTTTTTCTTCCTAGAAATCGGAATCTTGAAAAAGCATAAGCTGCTGTTGAAGATAATGTTACTCCAAATATAGCTGTGAAAGTTGAAATTATCAAAGAGTTCTTAAGCCAAATTGGAAGACCTGTTTCAAAAATTGCCTTTCTAAAATTTTCAAGAGTGGCACCTTCAGGTATTATTGCTAAACTTGAAGAAAACAGTTGATTTCCTGGTCTTAAAGCTATTGAAAGTACATTCAGCATAGGATATACAGTTATTGCACAGAAAAATAAAACAATTGTATAAACCCCTACTATTTTACCCCAAGAATCTCCTTTTTCAAAATGTGTAATTTTTATTTTATTTATCATTATTCATCCCCTCCTGCAAATATTCGACTTTTTCTTACATATATTAAACCAAATACAAGTAACAATAAGAAAATTAAAACAGAGTAAGCTGAAGCATATCCGTATCTATAAAAATTAAAAGCAAGCCTATATACATCTGTAACCAATATTTGTGTTGCTTCATTTCCATAGCCACCTGCTATTATCAATATTACATTCAACATATTAAATGTCCAAACCGAACCTAAAATTATTGCTGGTGTAAGAGTTGGTTTCAAAAGAGGTAAAGTTACATTTCTAAATTTTTGCCAAGTAGAAGCACCATCTATATCTGCAGCTTCATAAAGTTCTGGCGAGATAGATTGTAGTCCTCCTAAACTTATCATCATCATGAATGGAAAACCTAACCAAATATTTGTTATTATTGCTGCTAGAAAAGTCATATTAGGATCACTTAACCAAGGAAGGCCCTCCATCCCAAAAAACTTTCCTAAAATTATATTTACTGCTCCAAAATTTTGATTAAACATCCCTTTCCAAGTAAGAGCTGCTATATACTGAGGCATTGCCCAAGGTATTATCAACATAATTCTAAGGAAAGCTTTTCCTGGAAGCTTTCTATTTAATAGTACAGCTAAATAAAGTCCTATTGTGACATGGAAAAAAACATTTATAAATGTCCATCCTAATGTTCTAGTAAAAGTTACAATAAGTTTTGAGTCACTTAAAACTGCTATATAATTTTGCAATCCTATAAATGATGGATTTTTAAAAGTAGTTAAACTCATATTCGTTAAAGATAGCCAAAATCCATACCCTAATGGATAAAATACCATAACTATCATTACCAAAATTCCAGGAGCTACAAACAAATAAGGTGTGTTTTTACTCATGAGTAAGGTGTTTGTTTTTTCTTTCATAATTCCTCCTAATCCCCTTTTTTTTATGTTGTATTATATTTACAACATATTATAAACTTTTTCAATATATAAATCAAGTTTTTTTTATTTTATTTTTAACCATTAAAAACTTTACACAACCTTTTTGTTTGTTTATAGTACTTTTTATAACTCTTGACTTTTTTTGAAAATATTTGTATTATATACTTATATGTTTCACGGGTGCCTTATGGCTGAGATTATACCGTTTACCTGCTAGATAATGCTAGCTTGGGAGCCACGATATATTTTCTCAATTGCTGCAACCTTGTTGTAGCTTTTTTTATTTATTTTTTATTCCAAGGAGAGTTCAATGAAAAAAAAAGTTTTTTATATTATTTTACTACTGGTATCTTTTAAATCCTTTTCAGAGACTATTGTCATTTATGGACCCGAATCAATGAAATGGGTTGAAAAAGTTTTTAAAGAAGATTTTAAAAAAGAAACAGGAGATGAAATTAAATTTATAGGGATAAAAGGACTAGTCACTAGATTAGCTTTAGAAAAGAAAAATCCTCGTTCTGATGTAGTTTTAGGATTAACTTTAATAAGTGGTGAATTGGCTAAATCTCAAAATTTATTAACTCAATTTAAACCAGCAAATAGTTCTTTGATACATAAAAAAGAGTTTATAATGGATAAAGATTACTTTATCACTTCTTTTGACTATGGAGTTATGGGAATCAATTATAGCGTCAATGCTTTCTCCATTCCACCTAAGTCATTTGAAGATTTAGCTAATCATTCTAAAAAACTTTTAATTCAAGATCCGCGTTCTGCAACAGGTCAAGAGATACTCCTTTGGTCAGTGGCACTTTATGGAGATAAATATTTAGAATTTTGGAAAAAATTAAAACCTTCAATCTTAACTACAACCTCGGATTGGGATGATTCTTTTGCTAAACTAACTTCGGGAGAAGCTCCTATGATGATGGGATATGCAACAAGCAACGCTTTTTTTTACAACGAAGATAAAAGTAAAATTCAATTCGATTCTTTTATTCCTGACGAAGGAGGATATATTTATTTAGAAGGTGCCGCACTAACAAATAAAAAAGATATTAAAGATGGTGCTAAGAAATTTATAGAATTTATTTTAAGTCCAAATGCTCAAAAATTATTAGTTGAGCATAACTACATGCTTCCTGTCACAAATATTGAAATATCGAAAGAATATAAATCTATTCCCATTCCTAAAAAAATTGTAACTTTAGATCCTAAAAATGCTATTATCAATTTGGAGTTATGGAAAAATCAACTTATCAAACTTTTAAAGGAATAATATGAAAAAAAAGTCTTTTTTTAATTTTATTTATCTTTCTTTTTGGATATTTCCAATAGGATATTTCGTTAAAGATTTTTGGAATTTTTCTGATGGTGAAATTCTAAATTTAGATTTAAACTCCTTGTACTCATCACTAATCCAAGGAGTTTTAACCACTGTTTTTTCTTTTTTTATAGCATTAATTCCAGCATATTACTGTGCTTACAACAAAGATAAAATTAGTACTATTTTAAAAAATCTTATTTTTATACCATTTGTTTTTCCAGTAATATCTACTGTTTTATCGTTCAGTATAATTTATAATTTTGAGATTTTTAAATCTTTTAACTACACTTTATTAGGAATAATTATTGCCAATAGTTTTTACAATTCTCCACTTTTTTTAAAATATATTTACGAAGCTTTAAATTCAATTCCAAAAGAGATAGAAGAAGAGGCTTCATTAGAAGGAATCGATGAATGGAATAAATTTTTCAGAATAAAATTACCACTTATTTTTCCTGCAATACTTCGTGGTGGATTTTTAGTTTTTATCTATTCTTTTACATCTTTTATTTTAGTAATTGCCATAGGTGGATTAAAACACTCAACTTTGGAAGCGGAAATTGCTACAACTCTTCTGGGAAGTTTAAATTTTAATAAAGTTCTAATCTTAGGACTTTTACAATGTCTTATTCTGACATTTTTAAATACTATTACAAAATATGTACCTGAATATGAACTTTCAGGAAAAGGGTATTCAAAAAAAACTCATCA
>JBOFFH010000045.1:0-2843 GCA_051648485.1 Fusobacteriaceae bacterium | reverse complement strand
AAACTCAGTTCTGTAAAGTCCTATTCCTTGACCACCATTTCTTAAAACTCCAGCTACATCTTTAGGATCTCCTATATTTGCCCAAGCTCCAACTTTTATTCCATCCTTAGAAATAGCTTCTTGATCTTTTAATTGTTTTAAAAGTTCTCTTTCTTCAAAATATTGAGCTCTTTTTTCAGCATATATATTTTTTTCTTCTTCTGTAGGATTAATTATAACTTCACCTTTTAAAGCATCTACAGCTACAGTGTCTCCATTTTTCAGTATAGAACATGCATTTCCAGTTCCAACTATAGCAGGAAGCTCTAAAGACCTTGCCATGATAGAAGAATGAGCTGTTTTTCCTCCAATTTCAGTAATAAAAGCCACTACATTTTGAAGATCTAATTGAGCTGTATCTGAAGGTGTTAAATCCTTAGCTACTACTACTGTATTTTCTGGTAATGAAGAAAGATCTACAGCTACTATACCAGCTATGTTGTTTAGCCATCTTTTTGCGATATCTCTTAAGTCTGTAGCACGTTCTCTTAAATATTCATCATCAAGGTTCGCAAGCATTTCACAGTAACCTTCTATTCCTTGACTCAAAGCATATTCAGCAGAAATGTTCTCGTCTTCAATAAGTTCTACAACTTCATCAAAAAGATCTTCATCCTCTAAAAGAGTAATATGCCCATCAAATATAGCAGCTTTATCCTCTCCTAATTTTTTTGCAGTTTTTTCTCTTATGATTACAAGTTGATCTTTAGTTTTTTCTCTTCCAGAAAGAAGTCTTTCTTTTTCTTTCTCTGTATCTTCTTTTTTACCTTTATTTATTTCTAGTTCTTGTTCTGCATACAAGTAAACTTTTCCTATAGCTATTCCTGGAGAAGCATCTATTCCTTTTATAATTCTATTCATTTGTCCACATCCTTTTTATAAAATAAAAATCATCAAAAAGTGGAAGGTAACAAAACACCTTCCACTGATAGATTAGTCCTTTAAATTCTCAAGAAGATGAGCTAATTTCTCTACAGCTTCATCTGCATCAGTTCCATCAGCATGAACTGTTATTTTGCTTCCTTTCTTTATTCCTAGAGATAAAAGTTTTAAAAGAGATGTTCCTTTAACTTTTTTCCCTGCTTCATTCTCAAGTTCAATTTGAGATTCGAAAGTTTTTGCTAAGCTAACAAACTCGTTTCCAGGTCTTGTATGTAATCCTGTTTCATTTTTGATTTCTGCTAATTTAAAAGCCATTTTTTTTCCTCCAAAATATTTTTTTTTTCTTTATAGTAAATGATAATAATTTTATGTCCAAATTTTAACCGATTTGCTTTTAATTGTCAATTGATTTTTTTCTATCATTCTTTTTTTTTTGATTTTTTATCATTTTACTATAGTATACTTCTTTAACATTTCTTGTGGAAAATACGATTCTTTTGAATGTCTAATACCTAAAATACCTGAATCATCTTCTCTATTAACTAACTTGTATTCTAGTTTTTGATTTTGCAAGAAAATTTGATTTATAATTTGATAACTTCCATTATAATTTTCGTCTGCTTTCTCTACATGAATTACGAATATCTCACTATTTAGTCTTTCTCCCATACTATAAGCTACTATATTTCCATCAACTTCTATGTATCCACCTAAAAGATCTAACTTTTCATAATGTTCAAATATTTCGTTTAGTCCTAATCCCTCTTTGTATAAATCTAAATTATTTTCTACATTTTTATTTTTATACCAGTTTTCTTGAAAAGTTATTATTTTATCTATATTTTTGAAGTTAATCTCTTTATATTCATAACTGTATGTTTTGAAAAATTGATTAACTTTGTTCCTTTTTTTTGTATATTTCCTTCCTTTTAAAGTCAACAAATCTTCTTTAGAGTATACATAATCAAAACTATCCTTTCTCTCAATAAAATTGTAATAAGGTTCCAATTTTAATTTCCACTCTTCTGGAATCAATTGAACATCTTTTCCTAAACTTAATATTTTATCAATAGCTTCTTTTGTTTTTTCTAAATCATTTGTGAGTGATATCGGCATAAAATATGTTTCTTCGTTTAAATAATTTCCTTTTATAAAAAGAATTTCATCTTCTATTTTGAATTTGAGTTTATCTCCCAAACTCCAAATTAAAATATTATTAAAACTATAATCACAAATTTTGAATTTTTCTTTAGTGTACAAATCAATAATATTTTTATCACTGATTTCTATATTTTTCCATTCCAATTTTTTCTCTCTTTCTTTTAATCTAGATTTTCTTGAATATCTCTAAACTCTTTATAAAAAAATCTTAAATATTCATATTCAAAAGGACTGCCAGTTCCATAATATTTAAAAGTAACCTGTTTTCTAGTATTAACAGCATCCAATGCTCTTATTTCTAAATTTGAAATATCAACAGCGCCCATTGTAGTATAAGGATGAATTTCAGGAATCAAAACTGTTCCCAAACCATTTCCAAATGCATCTCTTAAATTAGATGGTCCTAAAAACGGAACCACTACATAAGGTCCATCTCCAACTCCATAATGTGATAAAGTTAAACCGAAATCTTCATAATCCGAAGGCATATCTAATTTTGTTGCCACATCTATGACTCCAAAAGCTCCTAGAATAGAGTTCATTGAAAATCTTCCTAAAGTTCTCATAAATTTTCTAAACTTCAATTGAGCAGCTGAATTGGCAAGTGTTTGAATATTCTTACTATTACTATAAAAATTTTTTACTCCAGTTTGAACTAAATTAGGAGTAAAAAAGCTATAAGTTTGAGCAACAGGACTAAAAAAATATCTGTCAAAATAATAATTAAAGGCATAACTTCTTCTGTTAAAATTTTCCCATGG
>JBOFFH010000044.1:0-7869 GCA_051648485.1 Fusobacteriaceae bacterium | reverse complement strand
TAATTAATACCATCTTTTTTTGCTTCTTCTTCAGAAATACCTGTACGGCCAGTTTCCATATTCATAACTTTTACAGCTGCGGAAGCTAAAGTTCCTTTGAATTTTGTTTGGATTCCAGCCAAGTTTTCACCAACAATTCTACCTATTTTATTAGCTGTTGTAGCAAGAGGAATATATACATTTTCCCCTCTTACAATGTGATAAACAGTTGCACAGTCTCCTGCAGAGTAAATGTTTTCAATTGAAGTCATACCGTGCTCATTGATTATTATAGCCCCGTTTTTTAAAGTTTTAATTCCAGTTTCTTTAATGAATTCTGTACGAGGTTTAATTCCAGTAGCAATAATTACTAAATCGGCAGGATATTCTCCTTTATTAGTAATAACTTTAGTAACTTTTCCATTTTCAGAAGCAAATTCAATGACTGTTTCTGAAAGATGTAAAGCTAAAGTTTGGTGAGTTTTAATCTCTTCTTCCAACACATCTGTAATTTCTTTATCAAAACTTTCAGGTAAAACTCTATCAGCCAACTGGATTATTCTAACTGATTTTTTCTTTAAATGAACCATAGCCTCAGCTGTTTCAAGTCCAATATATCCAGCTCCTATTATTACTACATTTTGATTGTTTTTATCTAAAGCAGCATTTTTAACTTGAGTTCCATCGTTGAACTCTTTTAAAGTAAATACGTTTTCTAGCTGTACATTTTTAATAGGTGGGATAATGGCAGAAGCTCCTGTAGCAATCATAAGTTTGTCATAGCTATCTGTAGAAATAGCCCCGTTTTCTAAGTTTTTTACTGCTATAGTTTTATTTACAGCATCTACACTTAAAACTTCATGTCTAATACGAATATCCATTCCTGCTTCAATAAATTTTTCCACAGGACGAGCTATCATATTTGAACTACTTTCAAAAAAATCTCCAACATAATAAGGAAGTCCACAAGCTCCCCAAGAAACTATGTCAGTTTTCTCATAAATTGTTATTTTAGCATTTTTATTTAATCTTGAAGCCTTAGCAGCAGCACTCATACCAGCTGCCACTCCACCAATAATAATAATTTTCATAAAACACTCCTTAAATATTAATTGTACAATAATATACTATTTTAATCGACGTCGTCCTCTTTAACATTTTCAGAACTATATAAAGCTGTGTCCATTTGACCTAAAGCTTTAGAAGTTATAACACCGGCAGTCATAGAACCACTTACATTTAAAGCTGTTCTACCCATATCGATAAGAGGTTCAATCGAGATCAAAAGCCCTACAAGGCCTACCGGTAAATCCATTGAAGAAAGTACTATAAGAGCAGCAAATGTAGCTCCTCCACCAACTCCAGCCACTCCAAATGAACTGATAGCGATAATAGCTACAAGTTGAATTATAAATAATGGATTTAAAGGATTAATTCCAACAGTTGGTGCAATCATAACTGCAAGCATAGCAGGATATATAGCGGCACATCCATTTTGTCCAACAGAAGCTCCAAATGAAGCTGAAAGATTAGCTGTTCCTTCATCAACACCAAGTTTTTTTACTTGAGCCTCTACATTGAATGGAATACTTCCAGCACTTGTACGAGATGTAAAAGCAAAAGTTAGAACTGGAAGTGATTTTTGCAAGTATTTGATAGGGCTAAGTCCAAAAGCTCCAATCAAAATTAAATGAACGATAAACATAAGTATAATAGCTACATAAGAAGCTAAAACAAACTTACCTAAATTTAATATTTCTTGAACATTACTTGTAGCTACAACTTTTGTCATAAGAGCTAAAACTCCGAAAGGAGTAAGTCTTAAAACTAAAGTAACCATTCTCATAACAACATCATGAAGAGCATTTACGATATCTTTAAAAACTTCAAAAGATTTAGGCTTTTTCTTAGCAATTCCTAGTGCAGAAATCCCAACAAATCCAGAGAAAAATACCACAGCAATAGTTGAAGAACTACGAGAACCAGTCATATCAAGAAAAGGATTGTCAGGAATCATCTCAACAAGCTTAGAAATAAAAGCCCCAACATTAGCATCAGTGGCACGTCCTTCTAAAAAAGCAGCACGAGCAGCTTCTTTAGCTCCTAGCTGAAGCCCTTCAGCAGTAAGCCCAAATCCTAAAGTTACAAAAATACCTATTAAAGCAGCTATAATAGAAGTTCCAACTAAAACTCCAATAACCATACCACCCATTTTACCAAGAGAATTTCCCTTTTTTATATTGATAATAGCTGAAGTTATTGAAACCATAATAAGTGGCATAACTATCATTTTTAAAAGACGAACATAACCATTTCCTACTATATTAAAATAAGTCATAGATGAAGAGATTACTTCGCTTTCAGTACCATATATAAGTTGAAGTAAAATACCAAAAACGATAGCCATTCCCAAGGCAGTAAATACTCTCTTAGAAAAAGTAACAAATTTCTGTTGCATTTTGTAAAGAACAAAAAGCAAAACTAGCATAATTAAAACATTGATTAAAATAAACATTTGATCTCCCCCAATTGAATTTTTTTATTAAAATTAGGCAGAATTAAAAGTTCTAACCTATTTTCAAACTACAGTATGAGTGAACTATTTGCACTCTTTATTTATCATAATATTGAGTATCATTTTATCAGTTTCATTCATAGCATCACGACCTATATCGCAAGCATTTTTTATAGTATTTTCTACACAATTATCTATAATTCCTTCATCTGACCCTATTATAATTCCATCTTTAGCCAAAAGAGCAGCTTGAATACCAGCACTTACTCCAGTGGCTATTTTTAGTGAACATCCAGGTTTAGCTCCATCACAAAACATACCGGTGATATTTCCTAAAACATTTTTGATAGTAGCTTCCATTTCAAGGAGTTGTCCTCCTAAAAGATAACTAATTCCACAACTAGAACCAGTAGAAGCTACAACGCAACCACAAAGAGCTGAAAGTCTTCCCAAGTGATTTTTCATATGAATAGCAATTAAACTGCTTAAAGTAACAGCTCTTAAAAGTTGTTCATCGGATGAGTTTAATTTTTTGGCAGTTGCAATAACAGGAACAGTTGCAGTGATACCTTGGTTTCCACTTCCTGAATTAGTCATAACGGCTAAATTAGAACCAGCCATTCTAGCATCTGATGCAGCAGCAGTATAAGCTATAGCATAAGTTTCGACAGTGTCCCCAACAAGTCCCGATGCTATATTTTTGAGTCTAGTTTGTCCAACTCTTAAACCATAAGGATTTTTAAGTCCTTCTTCAGCAATTATAGTGTTTAATATGATAGCATCTTTCATAAAAAGAATTTGTTCTAACGGAACTTCTTGAATAAACTTCCATATTGAGTTTACACTTAAAAATATATCTGTGTCAACTTGAATACCAGCTTTTTTTTCTAAGATTTCACCATCACATTTAGACTCAAAAATAATTGTATCATTTTTTTCTATTTTAGTGATTGCAGTATGGAAATCTTTTATCTCTACAGAAGCCCAGTTATTTTTAGAAATAACTTTGACTTTAATATAAAGTTTGTTAGGTAAAAACGATAACTCTTTAGTAATAAAATTTTTAGAAAGTAATTCTTTTGCTTTTTCTATGTCTTCTTTTTTTATATTGCTTAAAACTTCAAGACCAGCACTAGGATCTCCAGCAACAATACCTACAGCTGTGGCAATATCGATTCCTTTCATCCCCGTTCCAGGAATACCAACACTCATAGCATTTTTTAAAACATTTCCAGAAAGTATGAGCTCAACTTTTTCAGGTGTTTCTCCTAAAATTTCACGAGCTTTAGCAGCAGCGTATGCAACAGCAGTTGGTTCGGTACAGCCTAAAGCTGGGACAACTTCTTTTTTTAAAATATCAATAAAATTATTAAAAAATGTTTTTTTCATAATTCCTCCTACAAAAATAGAAAAATATATTATATACTAAAGCAAGTAGAGAGTAACATTGTTTATGTTTCAAGTCAAGAAATGTTTGCGAAAAATTAATAGTAAAACAATGACAAAAGGAGTTAGTTTATGAAATTATATTATTTTGATAATTCAGCTACAAGTAATCCAAAACCTGAAACAGTTTATTTAGAAGTGGGCAATTCACTTAGAAATCTAAATAGTAATCCTGGAAGAGGAGGGCATCAGTTGGCAGTAAAAACAGCTGAAGCTATATATAAAGTAAGAAAAAAAATAAAAGATTTTTTTAATTTTGAAAATGAACTCAATTTAGCTTTTATGAATAACAGTACTACAGCTCTCAACTATGCAGTGAGAGGTGTAATGGAAAAAGATGCACTAATTCTTACTAGTAACCTAGAACATAATTCAACTTTAAGACCAATATATATGGCTAAAGATGAATTTAAGGGAGAAATTGAAATTTTACAAGGAGAAAATTTAGAAAAAAAAATAGAAAATAGGCTTTTGAATAACAATTTAAAAAAACCTAAAATTTTAATTTTGAACCATATGTCGAATGTTACAGGGAAAACTTTAGATATCGAAAATATTGGAAAAATTTGCAGAATGATTGGAGTAATATTTATTTTAGATGCTTCTCAAAGTGCAGGAATAATAACTATAGACATGATAAAAATGAATATAGATATACTTTGTTTTACAGGTCACAAATCTCTTTTTGGAATTCAGGGAATAGGTGGAATCTGTTTAAGAGAGGGAATAACTTTAAAAGCCACAGTGGTAGGGGGAACGGGCAGTCATACAAGAGAAGTTTATCAACCACTTGAAATGCCAGAACACTTGGAGGCGGGGACACTTAACGTTCCAGGAATAATTTCGCTAGGAGCAGGAATAGACTTTATAAACTCTGTGGGAATAAAAAATATTCATAAAAAAGAACTTTTATTAAAAAAAATATTTATTGAAGGAATTAAAAAAATAGATAAAGAGAAAAAAATAACTTTATACACTTCTTACGAAGCGAATGATGGGCCAGTAGTTTCTATGAATATTGAAGGAATAACCTCTTCGGATTTATCAAGTTATTTAGATGAAGAGTTCAATATAATAACTCGTTCAGGACTTCACTGTGCACCACTTATCCATAAAGAGCTAAAAACAGAGTTCATAGGAGCTACAAGATTCTCATTTGGCTATTTCAATACAGAAGAAGAGATAGATTATGCAGTGACGGCAGTTGAAACTGTGTTAAAGCAAATATAAGTGAATTTTTTTTGCAGCTTGTAAAGAAAAAACACTTGACACAATTTAGGAAATTTTATATAATAACTGAGTAATATAAAAACTTTATAGGAGATGATTAATAATGTTAAAAATAAGATTAACTAGATTAGGAAGCAAAAAAAGACCAATGTATAGAATAGTAGCTATGGAAGCTCTTTCAAGAAGAGATGGAAAAGCGGTAGCTTACTTAGGAAACTACTTCCCATTAGAGGATTCAAGAGTAACTTTAAATGAGGAGCAAATCATTAAGTTCTTAATGACAGGAGCACAACCTACAAGAACAGTTAAGTCAATATTAGACAAAGCTGGAGTATGGGCTAAATTCGAAGCTGCTAAAAAGAATTAATCGAAATTTAGGGTGACCAGACTGGTCACCTTTTTTTTTAAATTAAAAATGGATTTTAAGAAGAAATGGATTGGTGGGAATGGAATTAGATGAATTAATGGAGGTTTCTACCCTTTTAAATTACTATAAAGACCTTCTTAGCCCTAAGCAAAGACATTATCTTATAGACCATTTAGAAGAGGATATGAGCCTTTCAGAAATAGCTAAAAAAGATGGTATTACTAGACAAGCTGTATATGACAATGTTAAACGTGGAATAAAAACACTTTATACTTATGAAGAAAAAATAGGTTTTTATAAAAAAGAGTGTGAAATTGAAAAAGAACTTGAAAAATTAAAAAAAGATATGACAGTAGAAAATATAGAAAAAATAATTGAAAAAATGTTTTAGAGGTGAAAAATGTTAGAAAATTTAGGAAATAGATTTCAAGATATATTTAAAAAAGTAAGAGGAAATGGAAAACTTAGTGAGTCCAATGTAAAAGACGCTTTAAAAGAAGTTAAAATGTCTCTTCTAGAAGCGGATGTAAACTACAAAGTAGTAAAAGAATTCATTAATAAAATTTTAGAAAAATCTGTTGGAGAAAATGTAATGACTGGAATAAATCCAGGTCAACAGTTTATAAAAGTTGTCAATGACGAGCTTGTAGAGCTTTTAGGTGGAACAAATTCAAGACTTACAAAATCTCCAAAAAATCCTACAATAATAATGCTTGCAGGACTACAAGGAGCAGGAAAAACAACTTTTGCAGCTAAACTTGCTAACTATTTGAAAAAGCAAGGAGAGAAGCCATATTTAGTAGCAGCAGACGTATATCGTCCAGCGGCGATAAAACAACTTCAAATACTTGGTGAAAAAATAAATGTTCCGGTTTATGCTGAAGAAAATAGTAAAAATCCAGTAGAAATATGTGCTAACTCTTTGAAAGATTCGAAAGCAGAGGGAGCTACGTACATAATTTTAGATACAGCAGGTCGTCTGCATATAGATGAAAATCTTATGAATGAACTGCGTGAAATTAAAAAAGTTACGAGACCTCAAGAGATAATGTTAGTTGTAGATGCTATGATAGGTCAAGATGCTGTTAATTTAGCTCAATCTTTTAATAATGCTATAAGCATAGATGGAGTTGTTTTAACTAAGCTAGATGGAGATACTCGTGGGGGTTCTGCTTTATCAATAAAATCAGTTGTAGGAAAACCTATAAAGTTTATAGGAACAGGAGAAAGAATAGAAGATATCGAACTTTTCCATCCTGAGCGTTTAGCTTCAAGAATTTTAGGAATGGGAGATATCGTATCTCTAGTAGAAAAAGCTCAAGAGGCAATAAATGAAGATGAAGCGAAATCTTTGGAAGAAAAAATTCGTACTCAAAAATTTGACCTTGAGGATTTCCGTAAACAATTAGTAGCTATAAAGAAACTTGGACCACTTAAAAATATTTTAAAGATGCTTCCAGGTGTAGGTGATATTGGAGATATGGCTCCAGCTGAAAAAGAGATGAAAAGAGTTGAAGCAATAATTCAATCGATGACTAAAGAAGAACGTAAAAATCCAGAAATTCTAAAGGCTAGTCGTAAACAAAGAATAGCTAAAGGAAGTGGAGTAGAAGTTTCCGAAGTAAATAAACTTTTAAAGCAATTTGAGCAAATGAAAGCTATGATGAAAATGTTTGCAGGTGGAAAAATGCCTCAAATGCCTGGAATACCTAAGGGTGGAATGCCTGGAATGATGAAAGGTGGAAAAGGTAGATTTCCTTTTTAAATAGTGAGGTGAAAAATGGAAAAATATTTAATTACAGATGTAGAAAAAGCCGAATATCTTGAAAAGTTTCCAGTTTTAAACTGTGAAAATTCGATAGGAATAGACTATGACGGATATGTTTCAATAAAATGTAAAGCTCTTACTGCAAGCTGTACTTACAGAAATAGTAACGAAAAAGATTATAAAAATTGTAAATTTTTACAAAAAGGTTAATCTTGTAATCGGCAAAAAATGAAAAAAGAGTTCCACTGGTATGGACTTTTTTTTCATTTTTTTTTAAGGTATAATGGAAAATAAAGAACTGAAATAAGGAGGAAAAAATGTTCAAAGTAAATATTGAAAAGTGCATTGGTTGTGGATTATGTATAAAGGATTGCTTAGTTAAAGATATACAAATGCTAGATGGAAAGGCAAATATAAAAAACAGGTCTTGTTTTAAGTGTGGACATTGCGTGGCTATATGTCCTGTAAAAGCTGTTGTTACAGATGAGTATGCTATGGAAGATGTTGTTGAATATGAAAAAGAAAGTTTTGATATTAGTGCTGAAAATCTTTTAAATTTTATAA
>JBOFFH010000043.1:0-2356 GCA_051648485.1 Fusobacteriaceae bacterium | reverse complement strand
ACTGGCATGAGGAGTTTATGAATGCACAAAAAGAGCAGCTAGAAAAAGAAGAGTTGGCTAAAGAGAAAAAGGCTAAATTAGAGTCAAAGCAGCTTGAAATTAAATTGCAGGAGTCCCAAGAACAGAAAAATAAGGAAGCCATGAAAGCTAAATATCTTTCTCTACCAGAAGAAGAACAATCTAAAATAGAGAAAATAGTTTATACAGACTATATAACTAAAGCTGGAGGAAATACCACTAAAAGCGTAAAAAGTAGTTTTGAAAGAGCTAAATTAGCTTTGATTGCTGAGTATTTAAAAGAGGTTAAATATTTTAGTGGGAAAAAGATGGTTATTGAGAGTCAATTAGTGGTAAAATCTAATGAGCCTCAAACTATGTCCCAACCTGAACAAGTCGAGATTGAACCAATCTTTGAAGCCGGTGAAAAAAGAAGAGATATGGGCTCACTATTAGGTGGACTTATGGTAGACTTAACTACTAAAGGTATTAAGGAGAGTTCAGCAGCTACTAAAGGATTACTGAAAACTGAAAATTTAGTGGTAGAAAAAGTTGAACCAGTTAAAGTTATAATCGAAGAAAAAAATATAAATATAATAAAAATAGAAGAAAAATATGAAGATATAGTTTCTTTTAAAGTAGACTTATACGATTATATATATGATAAAATTTCTGAAGTGGCAGTAAGACAAATTATGAATTTTTTAAACATAGAACCTCATTATAAAAGAGAGATTCAAAACTATAAATTGGAATTCAAGTTTAATAAAGGTGAAAAAAGTTTAATATTTATTGAGAAATTAGACTAATTGTTGTAAACTAGTGATTAAAAGTTGAAACAAAATATAAATAGGAGATAGATGAAAAGTGGGGAAAATAATAACGGTTAAAGTAAATAAAGGTGGAGTTGGAAAAACATTTTTAACAGCTCAGTTGGGTACAGGTCTTGCTATGATAGATAAAAAAGTTCTTATAGTAACTTCTGATTCTCAAAATAATATACTAAATTATCTTTATAACGGGGATAGAAGTTTTAAAAAAGGATTAAAAGAAGATGTAAAAAATGGAACAGGAGAGTTTTTTAAATTAAGACAAAATTTAGAATATATACCTCTTGAAAATAATAAGTTTGGTAATCACTTTATTCAAGAACTTTCTGGATATCTTACTAATAAAAAAGAAGAATACGATTTTATATTAATAGATAGCGTACCTACAATGAAGATAGATGATGTTTTTGTTAAATGCTCAGATAAAATAATAATTCCAGCTTTTTGTGATGAGGTAACCATAGAAGGTATTTTAAATCTAGTAGAACATATTGATGTAAATAAGATAAGCTCAATAGTTATTAATAAATATAAAAATACAGAAACTCAAAATCAATATTTAAACAAATTAAGAGATGCAGTAGAGGGAACAAGTATCCTTCTTTCAGAGCCTATTCCACAACTATCAATGATAGAAAAAATGTTGGATAAAAGAAAATCTATTTGGGAATATAGTAATAAAGATATATTGAAAATACAGGATATTTTAGCTGAAATCATGCAAAAAATGTTAGAAAATTAAAACGCATAGAAAAAAGTAAGTCGCACGGTGCGACTTACTTTGGGGGGAGTATGGCAAAAATAGATATAGCAAGTAGACTAAAAAATAATTTAGCTAAAGCAGAAACAATTAAAACGATAGTAGAAAAAAATGAATTAAAATTTAGCAGAGAACATTTCGATTTTTCATTTATAAATGAGATAGAATGTGATGAAAGTATTAAGGTTTTTTTGAGAGATAAAGCTATTGAACTTATAACTATTCAAGGGAAAACGGTTTTGTCTTTAGGAAAAATTTGTGAAGAAGTAGCAGTAGAATTAGGAAAAAAAGGTAGTCCAGAAGGAATTTATCTAAAATGGTTAAATTTTAATGGCTTAAAAAAAGATACAGCTTTAAGAGCTAGAAAAAGATATGAACTATTTAGTATGGCAATAAATTCAAAGCTAAAAGAGATAATTTTACTTTTGAAAATTACAGAAATTGAAGTTCTTTATAAAGAAAAAGAAGAATTCATGAAAAATTTAAACTCAGAAAAAAATATAGAATTAAAAAGAGTAAAAGAAATGATCATAAATGTTTTACCTAAAACACCTCCAAAGTTTCTAAATAGAATGGAAATTCATGATGTTGAAGAAAATATGGAGCGTTTCAATAACATTATCAAAAATTTAAAAATAGCAGAGCTTACTGAAAGCAAAAAAGAAAAACTTGAGAGTATACTTATTCAATTGGAGAAACTTTTAGGATAAATTTTTATAAAATTAAGAATAGTAGAAATAAATGTGTTAAATATTATTGACCAGTTGAA
>JBOFFH010000042.1:0-24273 GCA_051648485.1 Fusobacteriaceae bacterium | reverse complement strand
TATTTCTTGAAATTCCTAGTTCCTGTAAGTTTTCCATTTGGATCAAAATATTTCCATTCACCACTATGTTTTCCTTTAAAAAATTCTCCAATAATATATGGTTTTCCATTGGCATGAAAAATAATATACTTACCGTGGTCTTTACCATCTAAAAAGCTATTTTCAATAATTTTTGTACCATCTTTTAAATATAAAATATATTTTCCACTAAGTTTTCCATTTTTCCAATTTTCAATAGTTTTTATTTCCCCATTTTCATAAAAAGATATCCATTTTCCTTCGGCTAGCCCATTTTTATAAATCATAATATCTTTGTCATCTTTTAATAGTCCAGAAAAATTTTTGTGTTTTTTATCTTTAAAACGAATAATTTCTTCTGAAGAAAAAGAATGTAAAGAAAAAATAAAGATAAAAATAAAAAGAGATAGATAATTTTTTTTCATATGCTCAACCCCTAATTTTGTTTAGAAAAAAGGCAGACCGAAGTCTGCCTAGATCTATTTTACTATTAGCAAAAATTATAAAGCGTTAACTCTAGCAGCTAATCTAGATTTTTTTCTAGAAGCTGTATTAGCTTTTAAAACACCTTTAGAAACTGCTTTGTCGAACTCTTTGTAAGCAATAGAAAGAGTTGATGTAGCTAACTCAAGATTGTTGTTCTCAATCGCTGCTAAAACTTTTTTAGTCATAGTTTTGATTCTTGATTTAACTGCTACGTTTCTTACTCTGTTTCTCTCTGCTACCATTATTCTTTTTTTTGCTGATGCTGAATTTGCCATTCTAAAATCCTCCTAAAATTTAAATTAATTAAAAACATATTAACATATAAAACCGAAATTGTCAATATGAACGTTCAATAAGAAGTATTAAAGAAACACGAAAATATCTTACAATGGACCGATAGTATTATACCATTTAATTACAAAAAGTCAAAATTAAATTTCAGAATCAAATTGGACTAATTAAAACTTTTTATGTTAAGAAAAGTGTGGTAAAATACTAAGGTTAAATATATAAAAAATATAAATAAATATAAAAGATTTTAAAACGAGGATAATATATGAATATAAAAGATAAAATATCACTTTCTGCAATCGAGAAAATGAAAGAAGAGATAAAATCAGTAGAAGGAAATGAAGTTTTCTTTCGTGGGATTTTAAATGAAGAGAATATAGTAGAAAATGTAGAAGTTTTGGCTAGGGGAAATAAAAAATCTACTCCAGCCATAATAAAAAAAATGAAAAAAGAAGAAGTTATGATACACAATCATCCTTCTGGATATTTATATCCTTCAGATGCAGATATAGAATTAGCTTCTTATTATGCCAACAAAGAAAATGGTGGTTTTTATATTGTAAACAATAATTTGAGTGAAATTTATGTAGTGGTAGAAGTCAATAATGAAAAAAATATACCTATTGAAATAACCCCGTATTTTGAAAAAAAAGGAGCTATATCACATCACTATAAAGATTTTGAATACAGAGAAGAACAGCTTCATATGGCTCAAGCTATTGAAGAGGGATTCAATAGCGAAAAAAAAGTTATAGTAGAAGCAGGAACAGGAACAGGAAAAACTTTAGCGTATTTAATTCCAGGAATAGAGTGGGCAGTAAAAAATAAAAAAAGAATAATTTTTTCAACAAATACAATAAATCTTCAAGAGCAACTTTTAAACAAGGATATTCCTCTGGCTAAAAAAGTTTTAGGTTATGATTTTAAATATATGCTTGCAAAAGGGCGTGGAAATTATATGTGTAATAGAAAATATTTCAATCAACTCATGGGTGAAAAACCCAATATGAGTGAATTTTCTCTTTCACAAAAAAATCAATACAATGGAATAATAAAATGGGGTAGTAAAACAGAAAATGGAGACAAAGCAGAATTAGATTTTGAAGTTGATTTAACTATCTGGGAAAGTTTTCAAAGTGAAACAGATACTTGCATAGGAAATAGATGTCAGTATAGAGGTGAATGTTTCTTTTTTAAGTCTAAAGATGAAAAGAAAAAAGCAGATGTATTAATAACAAATCATCACCTATATTTTACAGATTTAGCGATAAGAAAAGAGATCGGGTTTTCAACTGAATATTCAATACTTCCAGATTATGGGGCTATTGTTTTTGACGAAGCTCACAATATAGAAAAAGTCGCTAGAGATTATTTTTCTATGGAAATATCTAAACTTTCTTTTATAAAAGTTTTAAATAAAATAGAACATGCAGATATTAAGAAAAAAGGGAATGGTGTTTTATCACTTGTTGAAAAAGAGTGTAAAGATCAAAAATCTAAAGATGCTCTTGTTTTAATAAGCAAATTAAAATTGAAGCATTCCGATTTAAATGTTGCAATGAGAAGATACTTTAATGAGTTTATAGAGATGTTTACAGATGAAAAACAACAAACCAATAGTATAAGACTTAAAAAAAATGATAGTAATCAAATAAATTATTTGGATAAAATAAAGGTTTTAACTCAAGATTTTATAATCGAGTACAGTTACTATGGTAAAATTTCACGTCAATTAATAAAAATACTTCGTGAATTAGAGGACGAAGAAGGATATATAAATGAACTTATAAAATATTTAGATAGAACCGAAGATATGATAACAGCTTTGAAATTTGTAGATTCGATGGAAGATGAGGAGTATATATATTGGGTAGATGTAAATAGAAAAAAAGGTTATGCCAAAAGAGTAGCAACACCACTCAAAATAAGTAGTGAACTTCAAAAAAATCTTTTTATAAATATAAAAACTATTATTTTTACTTCAGCCACTATGGCTATAGGAAAAAGTTTTAAATATTTTAAAGAATCAATAGGTATGACTGAAAAGGTTATTGAAAAGGTAATTAATTCTCCTTTTGACTATAATAAACAGATGAAAGTTTATATTCCCCAGGATTTACCAGATCCTAATTCAATAAATTTTAATGAAATTGCATCTGAATTCTTAAAAAATATAGTTTTAGCCACAGAAGGAAAGGCTTTTATACTCTTTACTTCACATTCAACTTTAAACCGTGTTTATTATACTGTAAGAGATGAATTATCTAAAAAAGGAATAGAATTATACATCCATGGAACAGCTCCCAGAACTCATTTGATTGAGATGTACAAGAAAAGTGAAAAACCTGTGTTGTTAGGTGCAGATTCTTTCTGGGAAGGAGTGGATATAAAAGGAAAAAAATTGAGTACAGTTGTTATAGTTAAGCTTCCTTTTAAAGTACCTAATGATCCAATAACAGAGGCAATAATTGAAAGTATAACTTTTTCAGGAAAAAATTCTTTTACAGAATATCAGATACCAGAAGCAGTAATTAAATTTAAACAGGGAATAGGTCGTCTTATCAGAAGTAAAAGTGATACAGGAAATATAATTATTTTAGATAATAGAGTGATAACAAAGAGATATGGTGAGTTTTTTAAAGAAGCTATCCCTACTAAAAGAATCGAAATAGCTAGTAAAAACAGTATTTTAAAAAGTATAATAGGAAAATAAAATACTAGTTTTTAAAAAACGGAGGATATTTAATATGAAAAAAATAGAATTTTTCGGATTTCAATTTTCTTTTGATTTTAATAAAAAAAATTCAGATGACCCAGAAATTTATTCTAGTGAAGATATATTCAGAGAAAAAATATTTTATTTGATTATACTATTTGCAATTTTTTCTTTAAGTAGTAACCTTATAGGCTTTTATAAAAATGAAAATTATAAAGTTGGAGATATCATAAAAACAGATATTTACGCTCCTAAAACTGTTATTTATAAAGATGAAATAGCCAAAAATAAAGTTATAGAACAGATGATTTTGAGTTCGGGAAAAGAATATTTTTTTGTCTCAAGTGCGGAAAAGATTTATTTAGAAAATTTTGAAGAGTTTTTTAGTGGTGTTTTAGCGGACAAAACAAAAAAAGAATCTTTTGAATTAAAAAAATATGAACAAAATAATAACATGAAAATAAATCCAGAAATATTTGAGCAACTAATTAAAATGAATAGCACAAAAATTATAAGAATAGAACAAAAATTAAAGGAATTATTGATTAGAATATATAAAGTTGGAATATTTAAAGAAGAAAACAAAATAGAGTTGGGAGAAGATTTATCACAAGTTGTAAATGAATTGCAACCTTTAGAAAAAAAGATTATTATGAGTTTTATTTTTCCTAATTATCTTTATGATAAGGAAAAAACAGAAAATTCTATAAAAGAAAAAGTTAGTCAGATAAAAGATCAATTAGTAACAGTAGAAGCAGGAGCATTAGTTGGAAAAAAAGGAAGCATCTTAACTGAACAAAATATAAAAACTTTTGAAAAATTAGGAGTATATTCTATTAAGAAAAATATAGTAATACTTTTTTTAAACGTGTTATATGTTTCTTTAATTTCATTTGTACTCTATCTTATAGTTTATAATTCTATGAAAAAAAATATACTTAATAAAAATTATTATAGAGCTGCATTTTTAATAATTTTATTGATGCTTATTATTTTTAAAATTTTTTCAGGAGAATATCTGTATCTTATACCATTTGATTTTTTGATGTTTATGCTAATAATATTAACTAATATGGATTTTAGTTTTATATTTTCTTTTTTTACATTGGCATTTGTTTTTCCTATGGTAGATTTTAATATAAAGTTTTTTATAATGAATATATTTTCTATTATTTTTGGAGGGTACTTAATAAAGAAAGTTAGAAATCGTTCAGAAGTAATAAACACAGGCATAAAACTTTCAATAATAAAAGTAATACTTTTTTTAATACTTACCACTGTATTAGAGGATGAAACAACAGGAGTAACTTTAAAATCTATTGAAATTTTAACTTCAGGAGTTCTTTCTGGTATGTTTACACTAGCTTTAATTCCATATTTTGAAAAAAGTTTTAATCTTATTACTATTTTTAAACTTTTAGAGTTGGGAGATCTTTCCAATCCATTATTGAAAAGGCTTTCAGTTGAAGCACCAGGAACTTTTCACCATTCAACTATGGTAGCAATACTATCAGAAAATGCAGCAGAATCCATAATGGCAAATACTATATTTTGTAGAGTGGCTTCTTATTATCATGATATTGGAAAGCTTAAAAGACCTCATTTTTATGTTGAAAATCAATCGAATGGAGAAAATCCACATAACAATATATCTCCGTTTTTGAGTAATACTATAATAAAGGCCCATACTAAAGATGGGGTAGAGATAGCTAAAAGATATCAAATTCCTAAAGAGATTAGAGATATTATGCAAGAGCATCAAGGAACAACATTGCTAGCTTATTTTTATAACAAAGCTAAACAAATAGATAAAGATATAAATGTTGAAGATTTTATGTATTTAGGGCCAAAACCTAAAAGTAAAGAATCAGCTATAATAATGCTTGCAGATTCTATAGAAGCTGCTGTTCGTTCAATAGACGATAAAAATTACACTACGATAGACGGAATGGTTAGAAAAATTATCACAAGTAAAATAGAAGCAAATCAACTTTCAGAAGCAAATCTTACTTTCCGTGAAATAGAAGTTATAATAAAAAGTTTCGTAAAAACTTTAATTTCAATTCATCATGTAAGAATGAAATATCCAGGACAAAAATAAAAAAAGACGAGGAGAGGTATATGGAATTAGTTTTAGATTTTTCTGTAGAGATAGAAAAATTATCACAAGAAAATAAAGAGCTTTTAAATGAAGAAAAAATAAAAGAGTATGTAGAAAAAGTAATAAAAGATGAGTACACTCCAGAAAAACCAGTTTATGTGTCTCTTTACATCACAGACAATAAAAGAATACAAGAAATAAACCGTGATTACAGAGATAAAGATTCTGCAACAGATGTTATTTCTTTTGCTTATCATGAAAGTGAAGATTATCTAGCTGGACCTTATGACACTTTAGGAGATATTGTAATCTCTTTGGATAGAGTAGCAGAGCAAAGTTCAGAGTATAACCACTCTATAAAGCGTGAGTTTTACTATGTTTTAACCCATGGATTATTACATCTTTTAGGCTATGATCACATAGAACCAGAAGATAAAATAGAAATGAGAGAAAGAGAAGAAGAAATTTTGAATAAATTTGGACATACAAGGGATATATAAAAAATTCGGGGGAAAAATATGAAGAAAAATAAAATTACAGGGCAAGATTACGATGTAGTTAATAGTTTCAATTATGCTATAGATGGAATATTTGAAGCGATAAGAACAGAAAGACATATGAAATTTCATTCGTTTGTAACTGTGATAGCAATTATGATAGCATTATTTACAGATATATCAAAACAAGAGGTGTTAGCATTGGCTATTTCAATAGCTTTAGTTTGGACAGCTGAGCTTTTTAATAGTGCAATTGAAGCTGTAGTGGATCTAGTTACAGATAAATATCATCCATTAGCAAAAAGAGCTAAAGATATAGCCGCAGGAGCAACACTGGTAACAGGAATTAATGCTTTAATTGTTGGTTATATAATTTTTGAAGATAAAATACAGTTTTATTTGAAAAATAATTTTTTAGCAGTTAAAAATTCATTGCAGAATACACTTGTGCTCATAATGGTAATAGTTGTGGTGACTGTAATAATTATAAAAAAATATTTTAAAAAAGGAAGCCCATTAAGAGGAGGTCTACCTAGTGGACACAGTGCCTTAGGTGGAGCAGCTTTTACTTCAATAGCTTTTTTAACAAATAATATAAAAGTATTTTACTTAGCTTTTATACTTTTAATTTTAGTTCTTCAATCTAGAGTAGAGGGGAAAATTCATACTGTAAAAGAAACAATTTTAGGAGCCATGTTAGGTTCTGGAATAGCTTATATGGCTATGAAAATAATAGGATTTTAAAGGAAAAAAATGAAAATAACAGATAAAGAGTATTTGTTCCTTAGCATGTTTGTTTATTTAAATATAGGCGAAAATCAAGAGGGGAAAACAGCCAAAGAGATATTTGAAAATTTAGGAAATAAAATTCAAGGAGGATTATATTTTAAAAATCTTACTCCAGACCATACAGAGATGTTTTTAAAATATTTTAAAGAAGAACTAGATGAGTGGAAACTTTTTCATGTGGAAGATAAAAGAGCTACAACAAAAAAGTTTTTGAGTAGTAGCAGTAGAACAGGTTTTTTTTCAGCCTCTTTTAAAAAAGAGGAGAAAATAGTTATAGCTTTTCGTGGAAGTGAAACATTTCCTTTTGAAGAAGCGTATAAAGATTTTGTAGAAAATAATCTTGTCTTAGGATTAGGAAAAAAACCTATTCAATTTAAAGATGCTTTTGAAGTTTATGAAAAACATTTACAAGAGTTAGAAGTTCAAAAGGAGAAAATCAGTATAACAGGACACTCACTAGGTGGAGGATTGGCTCAATATGTAGCTATTTCTTCTAGCAAGAAGTATGAATATATTCCTAAAACAGTGACATGGAATGCAGTTGGAATAAATAGAACTGGAATGATTCTTTTAGAAGACTTTATAGATTATGCCAAACTTTTAAAAGATAATTTTTCAGATGAAGAGGTACTCATAAAAGAATTGGAAAATTTCAAAACTAATTATTTCAATATTTTAAATGATTTTTCTTTAAAAAAGAGAGAAACTATATTTCAAATTTTTGAAAAAAATACTAAAATAAATACAGCTTTAACAGGGATTTTAGAAAAAACTAATAAAGAGTTAGATGAAAAATTAGAGTTAAAAAACAAAATAACTAATGTCTTTTTTAAAAATTTAAAAATATTGGAAGAAGTTGAAAAAGCAAAAAACTTTTTAAAAGATATAGATGATAATACAAGTTATATGGGAAGAGTTAAAAATTATGGACACTCCAAAGATTTTACAAATGGAATTTATAACCATATAGGGAGTTTTTATGATGTGGATTTAAATATGAAAACTAGAAAAAAAGAGATAAAAAATATAATGAAAACAATTTTTTCAAGAAACAGTTCAATGATGAATTACCATTTTGAAAATGTTTTTATTCCTTTTTTGAATTTAGAAGGTGATAAAAAAGGGTCTCTTAGTCAATATTTAGAATTAGATTATGTAGTTAGTGGAGTTCGACAGATGATTTATAAAGAGGATGGATTCAGAAAAACATTTTTAGCAGATTATTTTTCAAACATAATTATAGATGAAGAAAATTTTATTAGAATAAAAAGAGATATTTTAGATGGAATGAAAAAATCAAATGTTGAAATAATCTATAAAAAAGAGATGCTAGAATGTGTTGATTCTTTAGAAATTGAAAATTTCTCAGAATTATGGAAAAAATTAAAGAAAAAACTTCCAAGTCCTTATAGATTACAAGATATTTATGATGGTTTACTTTATTAAACAAAGGAGAAAAAAATGAAGATAGAAGAGGTAAAGATATCTTTACAAAAGGCTTTAATTGAAGAAAAATTTATAAAAGGAACATTTTCAGTACCTTTAGAAAAAACAGAAGAGCTAGAAAAATTTAGTGTAAAACCAGTTATTTTAAAAAATGAAAAAGTTTATCAAATAGAGCAGTTTATCAATAAAAAAGCACACCATAAAAATTTAGATGCAGATACTGCCTATGAATTTATTATAGAAAATATGGAAAAATTTAAAAATTTAAATATTTTTCTCAAAGATGAAGAGTATAGTATTATAAATAATAATGGAAAATTTCATATAAAAACAAAAAAAATACAAAAAGAAATAAAAATAGCTGAACACAATAGAAAAAAAGAATATATAATTTCAGATGAAAAACCTATAGAATTTTTGATAGATTTAGGAATAATGGACAAAATGGGAAAAATTATACCAGGGTCTTATAGTAAATTTAAGCAAATAAATAGATACTTAGAGTTTATCAGAGATGTAATAGATGAGTTAGAAGATAAAAAACTTTTAGAAGATACATTAAAAGTTGTAGATTTTGGAAGTGGGAAATCTTATTTGACATTTGTTCTTTATTACTATTTAAAAGTTTTAAGAGGAATAAATGTAGAAGTTATAGGTTTAGATTTAAAAAAAGACGTTATGAAGCATTGTGGAGAATTGGCTAAAAAATATGGATTCAATAATATGGAATTTTTGTATGGAGATATAAAAGATTTTGAAAAATTAAAAAAAGTGGATATAGTTTTTTCACTTCACGCTTGTAATAACGCTACAGATTATGCAATTTTAAAAGGTTTGGAATTAGAAGCTAAAGTAATTATGGCAGTTCCTTGTTGTCATAAAGAGTTTAATCAAAAAATTACTAAAAGTAAAAAAACTATGTTGAAGCAAGAACTAGTTCCAATTGTAGAGCACGGTATACTTTTAGAGAAATTCTCAGCTCTTATAACAGAAGGTTTTAGAGCTAATATATTACAGTTGAGTGGCTATGACACAACCGTAATGGAGTTTATAGATACAGAGCACACACCTAAAAACATTTTGATAAAAGCAATAAAAAGTGTAAAATTATCAGAAGATTTGAAAAAGAAAAAAGAAAACACAGAAAATCTTATTGAATTTTTAGGTGTTCAACCAATTCTTTATGATTTAGCTAAAAAATATTTCAAAATATAAACGGGGTGATTAGATGCTTTACTTTCTTTATGGAGATGGAGCTCCTTTACAAATAAAATTCGAAGAAACTTTGAAAGAATTAAAAGAAAAAAATTATGGAATAGATGAAAGGTATTATGACTTTTCACAAAATGAAAGTGAAAAATTTTTAGAAGATGTTGCTCAAAATTCTATTTTTGGAGATATAGAGTTAATGGTGGTAAAAAGATTTGAAGCTTTAAAACATAAAGAAAAATTTATAAAAACTTTAGAAGTTTTTAATTTAGCTACAAAAGAGATAGTAATAGTTTACGAAGAGTTTTTTAACGAATATGGAAAAAGAGAAGATGAAGCAGATTTGACTTCTCAAAAATCTAAAAAGAAACTGATTGAAAGCTTTGAAAAATTAGGTGAAATTCATTGTAAAAGAAAAGAAAATGAAAGAAAATCAGCAATTTTTTATGTGACAAGAAATCTTAATATTGAAGAAAAGCAAGCTGAGAAACTTCTAGAAATTATTGGCGAAGAGTTTTATAAGGTGAAAAATGAAGTTGAAAAAATTAAAATTTTTTTAGGCGAAGAAGAATATTCTTTAG
Source organism: Fusobacteriaceae bacterium (assembly GCA_051648485.1). Classification (GTDB taxonomy): domain Bacteria; phylum Fusobacteriota; class Fusobacteriia; order Fusobacteriales; family Fusobacteriaceae; genus JAGNZR01. The sequence continues at coordinate 14,139 of JBOFFH010000042.1, read as the reverse complement.
AAAAGATAAAAAATATTATAAGTAAAACAGAAGAGTTTAATTTGAAAACTTCGATAGAAGAAATGTTGAAAAAAAAAGAGACAAATAAATTAATAGTCACTTTAGAAGAAGAAAAACAATATTATAGCTTTTTAAGTATAATATATGAAGAAATTTTAACATTACTTAAAATAAAACTCGTTTTAGAATCTGGTGAAATAGATTCTAGAATAAATTACAATCAGTTCAAAGAAAGTTATCCTAAATTTAATAAACATTTTAAAAATTATAGAAAAAATCAACCACTGCACCCTTATCAAGTTTTTCTAAAGATAGAGGTTGCCAAAAATTATGAAGTTAATTTTTTAAAAAAAAGATTGAATGAAATACCTGAAATCGAATTTTTAGGAAAAAGTGGAAGTGTACCCGAAACGATAAGTGTGATAGAGTATATTTTAAAATTTTTTAGTGAAAACTAAAAATCTTGCAATTGTGAGGTCATAAAATGAAAAATGGCAAAATATTGATTTTTATATTTTTCTTAAATTTTATCAAGCTTTATCCTTCAATAGTAGAAGAAGATAGAGAAATTTTAAAATTAAAAAAAGAGATCAAAACAATAGAATTAAAAATTGAGAAACTCCAAAACAAAAAAGAAAAGAATAAATTTTCAAATGAAAAAAGAAAAAAAATTGGTTTAGTTCTTAGTGGTGGTGGAGCCAAAGGTTTTGCACATATAGGAGTTTTAAAAGCTTTAGAAAAAAATGGAATAAAGATAGATTATATAACAGGAACTAGTATGGGAGCAATAATAGCTACACTTTATTCAATAGGGTACACACCAGCTGAGATAGAAGAACTGAGTTATAATTTAGATTTAAAAGAAATTTTAAGCGGAGAAAATGATAGAAGTAAATCCCCTTTAGAAACTAGACTTAAAAAAAATAAATCTATAGCTACACTCAGATACGATAAATCCTTAAATTTTTCTCTTCCAAAAGGATTAACAGATAACAATGCTAGTTATCTTAAATTAAAAGAATTGTTAAAAGGATATGATAGTGAACAAGATTTTGATAAGCTTCCTATTCCTTTAAGAATAATAGCAACAAATCTCAACACAGGAGAAGGAGTTGCTTTTAAAAATGGAGATTTAGCAAGAGTACTCAACGCAAGTATAGCTATTCCAACATTAACAGATCCTGTTAGAATAGGTGAAACCCCTTACATAGACGGAATGATTGCAAGAAATTTTCCTGTGGAAGATATATTGGATATGGGAGCAGAGGTTATAATTGGAAGTGATGTAACTGCTGTTTTAAAAGAGGAAGATAGATATGATATAGTAACTGTTTTTAATAAACTTTTAGGAATATATAGTTCTAAAGGAAATAAAGAGCAAAGAGAAATGGCAACTTTTGTAATTACTCCTGAGTTGAATGGAATTTCTTCCACGGATTTTTCTGAAATAAAAAAGATAATTTTAGCAGGAGAAAATGCTACACTCGAACAAATAGAAAAAATAAAATCAGCGAATATTGTTGAAAAAGTTAGTCGAAAAAACAAACAAGAAAAACTTAAAATTAAAAATGCAGATTTCGAAAAAATTTCAATAGAAAAAATTCAATTTAAAAATGAAAATTTATCAGTGGAACTTAAAGAAACTATAAAAGAGTTATTTAAAGATTATAAAAATAAAGAATTAATTAAAGAAGATTTTGATAAGTTTTTTCAAAGAATAAATAATTTAGATTATATAGAAAAAGTATATTATACATTTTCAGAAAATAGAAAATTTTTAATTTTAGACATAGATGAAAAACCAGCTAACACTCTTGGAATGGGTGTTAACTATCGTTCTGATTATGGAACAATTTTTAATGTGAATACAAATATTTTGAAATTTGGAAAAACAGGTTCTTTGACAAACGCAGGGTTAAATTTTGGAGATTATTTTGGTGCTGAGATAAGTAATTTTTCATATTATGGATTATCTAATAAAATAGGAATAATTTCGGCTTTGAGTTATAATGAACACCCTTTTATATTGTATCAAAAAGGTAAGAAACTGGCTAAATATAGAGAAAAAGAACTTAGTTTAAAATTTGGAATATCTTCTCAAATAAGAGATCAAATTTTCTTAGTTTATGGATTAAACATCCACAAAACAGAATTAGAATTAGACACGGGAAGTAAAAATATGGAAAGATATAACGATAAAACAATTTTTGGAGATGGTTTTTTTAAATTAGCTTACGACAATTTAAATGATTCGATGTTTCCAACTAAAGGAGGGAAACTAGATCTACATTATATTTGGGGTGGAGCAGTTTTTTCTTATGAAAAACCCGTTAATTTTTATGGACCTATTTATTCGGGCAAACAAAATTTTTATCTTACAGAAAAAATATCTATGTTTAGTGAAGTTTCAGGAGGTGCCATATCTGGAGATTCAGTTCCACTTAATAAGTATATAAAGTTAGGTGGGTTTTATAATAATTTAAAAAAGACTGAATTGGCTTTCTCAGGTTATCACTTTCAAGAAAAAATGACTTCTGGAGCAATAATATTTCAGACAGGAATTCAGTATAAAATACTAGACAATTTTTATTTTACCGGAAAATATAATTTGGGAAGTTTTTCAGAAAAAGGAATTGATGAATCTTCAATAAATAGACAATTGTGGAAGGATTTTGTAAATGGATATGAATTCTCTTTAGGATACAAAACTATATTTGGTCCTATAAATTTATCGATTTCTAAAAATGACGATATGAAAGAGTGGTTATATCAGTTAAATATAGGTTACTATTTAGAATAAAAAATTAAAAATTGGAGTTATTCAAAATTAAAATGTTGATGACTCCAATTTTTTTATCTATTTTGAAATATAAATTTTGTCAAAAATTTTGAAAAAATCAGGAAAAGTTTTAGAAACACATGGTGAATCTTTTATAATGACACCTTTGATTCTAAGACCTGCAAGAGCAAAAGACATAGCCATACGATGATCGTTGTATGTATCTATTTCAGCAGGGTTATAATTTTCTGAAGGTGTAACAGAAAATCCATCTTCCCATTCTTTAAAAATTCCACCGAGTTTTGTAATTTCATTTTTTAAAGCTACTATTCTATCAGTTTCCTTTACCCTCATATTATGAACGTTTCTAATAATAGTTTTAGTAGTGGCAAAAAGAGCTACAACTGCTAAAGTTTGAGCAATATCAGGAGCATCGTTTAAATCGATATCTATACCTGGATAAGTTTCAACTCCTTTAACAGTAATAGAAAAATCAGATTCTTCTAAAATTGTACCACCTAATCTTAAAAAAATATTTAAAAATTGCTTGTCTCCTTGAAGACTATTTTTAAAAAAATTATCTATTTTTATAGTAGAGTTAGTGATAAGAGCCATAGCTAAAAAATAGGAAGCTCCTGACATATCTCCTTCAATTAAATACTGAGTTAAAAAGTATTCGCTAGGAGTTACTCTGAAATGTGAGTTTTTTTTGTTTTCTAAAACATTACCCCCAAATTGTTGGATCATTTTTAAACTCATATCAATATAAGGTCTTGAAACTATTTTTTCATTTGGTATATTTATATTTAAAATGCAAGAGTAATAACCAGCAGATAGAAGTAAGGCTGTGAGGTATTGACTACTGACAGAAGAATCTACAATTATACAATTGTTTGAAATTTCACCTTTTGAAATGATTTTAATAGGAGGATATCCTTCAGAATTCAGATAAGTGACCTTGGCTCCTAACTCAGTTAAAGAGTTGACTAAATCTTTTATTGGCCTCATATTCATTCTATTATCTCCAATTAAAGTTATTTCACCTTTTCCTGTTAAAATATAAGCTGAAAGGAATCTCATCATAGTTCCAGCATTTCCTGTGAAAAGTTCTATTTTTCCAAAATTTCTTTTAGAATTTCCGATAATAGTCAGATTTTTGTTATCTTCAGAGAAATAGATCTGGTTTCCTAATTTTTTAAGACCATCTATCATATAATTCGTATCATCACTAGTTAAAAAATTTTTTAAAATGACTTTTTTTCCAGATAAAGCTGACAAAATAACTGCACGATTGCTAATGGATTTGGAACCTGGAAGTTCTACTTCTAAATAAAAGTTTTTATTAGGTTTTACAGAGTAATTAATTTGCATGTTTCACCTCGAAAATATATTTGATACATTTTACCACATATTCATGTTCTTTTTGATTTTTTTTGTAAAAGGTGGTATAATACTTGAGATATGGAGGAATTTTAGGAAAGTAGTAAGAGATAAAGGTGAAAATTTGTTTTTTTCTTTGTCCCTTATTATTTTCTATTTAACTCCAAAATCAAAAAAAAACGGAGGTAGATATGTTTAAAGAAACAAAATTATCAATAGAATTAGGTGGAAGAACCCTAACAGTATCAACTGGAAAAATTGCTAGACAGTCAAATGGAGCAATAATGTCTCATTATGGAGATTCAATGTTTTTAACTACTGTAAATCGTAGTAAAGCACCAAAACTTGGAATAAACTTTTTCCCACTTACTGTTGAGTATGTAGAAAAATTTTATGCGGGTGGAAAATTTCCTGGTGGATTCAATAAGCGTGAAAGCAGACCATCAACTGATGGAATACTTAGCTCAAGACTTATAGACAGACCAATTCGTCCAATGTTTGAAGAAGGATTTAACTATGATGTACAAATAGTTAATACAGCTCTTTCTTATGACGGAAAAAATCAAATAGATCATTTAGGAATAACAATGTCATCATTGGCACTTGTGATTTCAGACTTACCTTTTATGGGACCAGTAGCAGGAGTTGTAGTTGGACTTGTAGATGGTGAATTCGTATTGAATCCTACTCCAGACCAATTAGAAATGAGTGAGTTAGATTTAATAGTAGCTGGAACAGCTAATGCAATAAACATGGTTGAAGCTGGAGCTTCTGAAGTTTCAGAAGAAGTTATGTTAAAAGCAATGATGTTCGCTCATGAAAATATTAAAAGACTTTGTGCTTTCCAAGAAGAATTCAAAGCTTTAGTTGGAAAAGAGAAAATGGTTTTCACAGCTCCAGAACCTTTAGCGTTGGTTAAAGATTTTATAGATGCTAATGGAAAAGATGGACTTATGAAAGCAGTTTTAACAGTTGGAAAATTAGAGCGTGAAGAAGCAATAGATAATTTAGAAGAAGAACTTTTTGAAAAGTTTAAAGCAGCTAATTTCCCTGGTGAAGACGAGGTTGTTCCTTCAGATATCGGTGGAGAATTTGCAAGTTACTACCATGACTTAATGAAACAATTAGTAAGAGAAGCTATTGTTTTTCATAAGCATAGAGTAGATGGAAGAAAAACAGATGAAATAAGAGGATTATATGCTGAGATAGGAACACTTCCTATTCCACATGGTTCAGCTATGTTCACAAGAGGAGAAACTCAAGCAATAGTTGTAGCAACTCTAGGTTCTAAGCAAGATGAGCAATTGGTTGATTCATTAGAAAGTGAGCACTATAAAAAGTTTTATCTACACTATAACTTCCCACCATATTCAGTTGGTGAAACAGGAAGAATGGGAGCACCAGGTCGTCGTGAATTAGGTCATGGAGCACTTGCTGAAAGAGCACTTAGCTATGTACTTCCTTCACATGAAGATTTCCCATACACAATCAGATTAGTTTCTGAAATTACAGAATCTAATGGTTCATCTTCTCAAGCTTCAATTTGTGGTGGATCACTGGCTCTTATGCATGCAGGAGTACCTATTCGTGAGCACGTAGCTGGAATAGCTATGGGACTTATCAAAGAGGGAGACGACTATGTTGTTTTAACAGATATCATGGGACTAGAAGATCACTTAGGAGATATGGACTTTAAAGTAGCTGGAACTGCGAAGGGAATAACAGCTCTTCAAATGGATATGAAAATAACTGGAATAAATGAAGAGATACTAAAAATAGCTTTAGATCAAGCTTTAGTAGCTAGAAATCAGATATTAGCAGTTATGAATAACACTATCCCAACAACTAATCCTTTAAAAGAAAATGTGCCAAGAATACACCAACTTATGATACCAAAAGATAAAATTGCTGTATTAATTGGACCTGGAGGAAAAAATATCAAAGGAATCATAGAAACTACAGGAGCAACTGTAGATATAGATGATACAGGTAAAGTAGTAGTGTTTGCTGCTAACTTAGAAGTATTGGAGCAAACAGTAACATTAATCAATGGATATGTTAAAGATGTAGAAGTTGGAGAGATGTATACAGGTAAAGTAGTAGGAATCCAAAAGTTTGGAGCATTTATGGAAATACTTCCAGGAAAAGAGGGACTTCTTCATATTTCTGAAATTTCTAACGAAAGAGTAGCTAATGTAGAAGATGTACTAAAAGTTGGAGATGTATTCCCAGTTAAAGTTAAAGCTGTTGAAAATGGAAAAGTAAGCTTAACTAAAAAAGGAATATAAATATTTAAGAATTTAAAAGATAGAGGTGTAAAATGAAATTAGCTATTGTTAGTTTAGGTTGTAGTAAAAATTTAGTAGACAGTGAAATTCTTATAGGAATTTTAGTAAATAAAAAAGGTTTTGAACTTACGAATGATATAAAAGAGGCTGATTTTGCCATTATAAACACTTGTGGTTTTATAGGAGATGCAAAAGAAGAATCTATTCAAAATATATTAGAAATATCAGAATATAAAAAAACTGCTAAATTAAAAAAAATAATAGTAGCAGGGTGTTTAGCTCAGAGATATGCTGATGAGATTTTAACTGAAATGCCAGAAGTAGATGCAGTTGTAGGAACTGGTGAAATTCATAAAATAGAAGAAATTGTTGATAAAGTTTTAAGAGATGAAAAAGTAACTTATACTTCAACTTTTGATTTTTTACCATCAGCTACAACAGATAGAATTTTAACAACTAATCCTCATACAGCTTATGTAAAGATAGCAGAAGGTTGCAACAGGCGTTGCACTTACTGCATAATTCCACAACTTCGTGGAGATTTACGTAGTAGAACAATAGAAGATGTGGTAGCAGAGGTTAAAAATCTAGCAGCAGCAGGTGTAAAAGAGATAAATCTTTTAGCTCAAGAAACAACTGAGTATGGATTGGATTTATACAATAAAAAAGCACTACCTGAACTTTTGAAAGAGTTAGTAAAAATAGATGGAATAGAGTGGATTAGATGCTATTACATGTTCCCTAACTCTTTAACAGAAGAGATGATAGAGGTTATGAAAAATGAACCAAAAATTTGTAAATATTTTGATGTACCTATTCAGCATATTTCAGGAAATATTTTAAGAAATATGAAAAGAGCTAATTCAGGAGATCAAATTCGTGGAATTTTGAATAAAATTCGTACAGAAATACCTGAGTCAACAATTAGAACCACTGTAATAGTAGGATTCCCTGGAGAAACAGAAGAGGATTTCGAAGAGTTAAAAGAGTTCGTAAGAGAGTTTAATTTCAACTATGTTGGAGTATTTAAATACTCTCGTGAAGAAGGAACTGTGGCTCATGATTTACCAAATCAAGTTCCAGAAGATATAAAAACAGAGAGATGGACTGAATTGAATTCTCTTCAAGCTCACTTAGTAGAACAACGTAATCACGAATTAATAGGTACTGAAATAGAGGTTATGATAGATGGTATATCTTCAGAGAGTGAATATATGCTAGAAGGAAGAACTCAAGGTCAGGCTCTAGAAATAGATGGAAAAGTTTTAACTACAGATGGAACTGCAAAACCAGGAGAAATAGTTAAAGTTAGAATAGAACAAAATTTTGACTACGATTTAGTTGGACCAATACTAGACTAAAATATAAATTTTAGGAGGAATGGCTATGAATTTGCCAAATAAATTAACTACATCTAGGATGCTTTTAGCTATCCCTTTTATATATTTTTTAGAAGCAGCTCCAGTTAAAGGTGATGTTTATAGATACATTGCTTTTGTACTGTTTGTAACGGCAGCCATTACAGATTGGTTAGATGGATATTTAGCAAGAAAACATAATTTAATAACAGATTTTGGAAAACTTATGGATCCATTGGCAGATAGAATTTTAGTAATATCTGCCATGGTAATTTTCGTTGGAAATGGGTGGATTCCCTCTTGGATGTCGGTTGTAGTTATAGCTCGTGAGTTTTTAATAAGCGGAATAAGAACTTTGGCTGCAGCCAGTGGTGAAGTTATACCGGCAGGAAAATTAGGGAAATATAAAACAACATCTCAAATGGTAGTTATAATTATTATTTTGCTTTTTCAGCCAAATAAAGAGTATAACTTTTACTTGATGTTAATTCCAGTTATTTTAACTGTATGGTCAGGTTGGGAGTACACTAAAGCAGCAAAACATTACTTTTTAAATCAAAATTAATAGAGGTGTTAAATGTTTTTTTTGTTAAATGTTTTTAATAAAGTTATAGATGTATTTTTAATTATTTTATTTGTAAGAGTAGTTATCTCTTGGATAGCTCCTGGCAGTAGAAATGAGTTTACAGAGTTAGTTTATAAAATAACGGATCCTGTTTTAGAAAAATGTAAAATTATCATTCCTATTGGAAAAGGATACATGGATTTAAGTCCAATAGTAGTTTATTTTTTAGCTAGACTTGCTCAAAGAGTGTTAACATTTTTAGTTTATAGACTATCGTTTTAAAAAAATTGAAAAATAGGAGGAGAGGGAGATTGTTCTTTCTCTCCTCTTTTAAATTAAAAAGAAGGTGAAAAAATGGAAGAAATTTTTGATGAATATCATATCCCAGTGCTATATTATGAAACACTGGATAGTTTAGTTTTAAATCCTGATGGAGTTTATGTAGATTGTACTTTAGGTGGTGGAGGCCATTCAGAGGGAATACTTAAAAGACTTTCAGAAAAAGGAGTTCTAATTTCTATAGATCAAGATGATCAGGCAATAAAGCATGCTAAAGAAAGATTACAAGGCTATAGCAATTGGAAAGTTTTTAAAAATAATTTTGAAAATATAGATAAAGTTATATATATGGCAGGTTACGACAAGGTAGATGGAATACTTATGGATATAGGGGTTTCTTCTACACAAATAGACGATGCAGAACGTGGATTTTCTTATAGATTTGATGCAAGACTAGATATGAGAATGAACAATGATGCTGAAATATCTGCTTATGAAGTGGTGAACACTTATGACGAGGGACAACTTTCTAAAATGATTTTCGAATATGGAGAAGATCGTCATGCAAGAAGAATAGCTCGTGCTATATGTGAGAGTAGAAAAATTAAACCAGTTGAAACAACTGGAGATTTAGTTACTATTATAAAAAGAGCTTATCCTGAAAGAGCTTCTAAGCATCCAGCTAAAAAAACTTTCCAAGCAATTAGAATAGAAGTTAACAAAGAGTTAGAAGTTTTAGAAAATGCTATTAACAAATCGGTAGAGCTTTTGAAAAAAGATGGAAGATTAGCTATAATAACTTTCCATTCTTTAGAAGACAGAATAGTAAAAACTATGTTTAAAGATTTTGCTACAGGATGTATATGTCCTCCAAAACTTCCTATGTGTATGTGTGATCATGAAGCAATAGTTAAGCCAATTACAAAAAAACCTATAATTCCTTCAGAGGAGGAATTAAAATATAATAAAAGAGCTCGTTCATCGAAGCTGCGTGTAATTGAGAGGATTTAATCATGAAGTGGAAATTGATATTGCTTTTTATCTTTGTTTTAAGTCTTTGGGGAATAAATAATAAATATCTCAATGAGGTTTCTAAAAAAGAAAAAATTCTTCAAAAGAAAGAAAAAGATTTACAAGAAATTCAAAAAGATTATGATAACAAAATTATAGAATATGATAAAGCTATTGATTTAGAAAAGATTAGAAAAGAATTGGAACTGAAAGGATTTAAAACAACAAGATACATAGAATATCTTCAAATGGAGACTGGAAATAAGGAGTGAAAGTGAAATTCAAAAAAGGTGATAAATTAGAGATAAAAATAGAAAAAATAGTTTACGGTGGAGAAGGATTGGGATATTATGATGGTTTTGCTGTTTTTGTTCCGATGAGTGTTCCAGGAGATTTAGTTTTAGTAGAGCTTATATCTTTAAAGAAAACTTATGGTCGTGGACTTATTGAAAAAATAATAACTCCTGGAGAAGAAAGAGTTGACTCTGATAAAATAACTTTTGAAGAGTTTCATGGATGTGATTTTGCACAACTAAATTATTCAGCTCAGCTAAAATACAAAACTTTAATGGTGGAAGATGTAATGAAAAAAATAGGAAAAATTGAAAATATTAATATTTTACCTATTCTTGGAGCAGAGAATCCTTATAATTATAGAAATAAAGTGATAGAACCATTTGCAACTTTAAACAATAAAGTTATAACAGGGTTTTTTCGTAAAAGATCTCATGAAGTTTTTCAAGTAGAAGAAAATTTTCTAAACTCTATACTTGGAAATGTGATAATACAGAAATTTAAAGAATTGGTAAATAATTTAAAATTTCCTGTATCTGTTTATAACGAAGAAAATCACAAGGGTATACTTCGTCATATAATGGTTAGAACTAACACTAAAAATGAAGCTATGGTTGTTTTAGTTATAAATGGAAAAAAAGATGATAGAAAAATTTTAGATTTATTAACTAAATTGAAAGAAGAGATAAAAGAGATAAAATCTATTTATATTTCATTAAATAAAGAGATAACTAATTTTGCTTTAGGTAAAGAAAATATTCATATTTTAGGAGATAAAACTTTAAAAGAAAATCTTTTTGGAATAGAATTTAATATATCACCTACTTCTTTTTTTCAAATAAATATTGAACAAACTAAAAAACTTTATTCTTTAGCATTAGAATTTTCTGAAGGAATAGAAAATCAAACTATGGTAGATGCATATTCAGGTACAGGAACAATAGGTATGATATTGGCTAAAAAAGCTAAAAAAGTTTATGCTATTGAAATTGTAAAGTCAGCTACTGAGGATGGAAAGCAAACTGCTAAAGAAAATAATATCAAAAATATTGAATTTATAAATGGAGCTGTGGAGGAAAAACTTTCAACTCTTATAAAAAAAGAAAAAATAGATGGGATACTTTTAGATCCTCCTAGAAAAGGAGTAGATGAAGAATCACTAAAAAGTATAGCAAGTACAGGGATAAATGAAATTATATATATATCTTGTAATCCTTCTACTTTAGCAAGAGATGCTGAAGTGCTAACTACAGCGGGATATAGATTAGAAAAAATTCAACCCGTAGATATGTTTCCACAGACTTCACATATTGAGTGTGTAGCTAGATTTGTACTGAAAACATTAAATTAAAAAAAATTAAAGGAAAAATTGAGATTTAGAGGTAAATATTTTTAATATGATTTTTCAAATGTACGAGGAGGAAAAAAATGTTAACTAAAGATCAATTTTTAAAAAAAATTAAAAAAACAGAAGAGCAATTAAATAAAGAAGGCTTTGAATTGGATTTTATAGGAGAAGTTGGCTACATGGAAGAGGATGATGGCTGGGATGTAAATTACAAAGATCCAACAAAACATATTGATATTTCTTTAGGTTGCAAATGCGCTACAATTCAACTACAAAGCATTCATGAAAAATTATAATTGAAAAAGTATTAGAAATTCCCTAATAGAAATTATTGGGGAATTTTTTTCTGAAAAATCTAAAAATCACAAGAATTTAATGTTAACTGTTGTTTAACATTGGAGCAAATATTTTTAATAAAAAAACGGTTGTTTTTTTATCTGATAAAATAAAAAAATGCTCTTTAAAAAATCTATAATATCTTAAAAATTTTTAAAATATGTTGTAAATAATTTTTTTAGATACATATACATATCAATAGTAATTAAACATTTTTAGTTTTAAAAACCGAATGAATTAGCTTTTTTTTCTAAGATAATAGTATCATAAGTGAAAATAATACAAATTTGATTTGACAAAATTGTAAAAAATGATATAATAATATTGTTGTGAAGTATTAGTTTACAAAACGGCAATTAAAAAATTATAAAACTAGAAATAACAAAATAAATTTTAGGTTAAAAATGGAGGGATAATATGGAAAATATGACAAAAGCTTGGAATGGATTTACAGGAGATGCTTGGAAAGCTGAAATCAGTGTAAGAGACTTTATTCAAAGTAACTATACACCATATACAGAGGATGAAAGTTTTTTAACAGGGGCTTCTGATAACACTAAAGCAGTTTGGAACAAATTAACAGAAATGTTTAAAATAGAAAACGAAAAGGGTGTTTATGATGTTGAAACTAGAACACCTCAATCAATAGATACTTACGGACCAGGATACATCATAAAAGATGCAGAGTCTATAGTTGGACTTCAAACAGATGGAGCTCTAAAAAGAGGAATTTACCCTAAGGGTGGATTAAAAATGGTTGAAAACTCTTTAACTGCATACGGATATGAAATTGATCCAATAACTAAAGAAATTTTCACAAGATACAGAAAAACTCATAATGATGGAGTATTCTCTGCTTATACTGAAGAAATGAGAGCAGTAAGAAAATCTGGTATAGTTACTGGATTACCTGATGCTTATGGAAGAGGAAGAATAATAGGAGACTATAGAAGAGTTGCTCTTTATGGAACTTCTGCATTATTAGCTGAAAGAAAATCTGAGTTAAAAAGATTAGAAGCTCCAGCTATGACTGACGAAATAATCAGAAAGAGAGAAGAAGTATCAGAGCAAATAAAATCTCTTAATACTTTTGTAAAAATGTGTGCTTCTTATGGTTTCGATGTAACTAAGCCAGCTACAAATGCAAAAGAAGCTATTCAGTGGCTATACTTTGCATACTTAGCAGCAACTAAAGATCAAGACGGTGCTGCAATGTCTTTAGGAAGAACTTCAACTTTCTTAGATATATATGTTGAAAGAGATTTAAAAGCTGGAATCATAACTGAAGAGGAAGCTCAAGATATGGTGGACCAGTTCATAATAAAATTAAGAATAATAAGATTCTTAAGAACTCCAGAGTACAATGATTTATTCTCAGGAGATCCTACTTGGGTAACAGAAGTTTTAGGAGGAGAAGGTGTAGATGGAAGAACTCTTGTAACTAAGACATCATTCAGATACTTAAATACTCTTTACAACCTAGGACCAGCTCCAGAGCCAAACTTAACAGTTTTATGGTCTACTAAATCTCCAGAAAACTGGAAGAAGTTCTGTGCTAAAGTTTCAATAGATACATCAGCTATTCAGTATGAAAATGATGATTTAATGAGACCTGACTTTGGAGATGACTATGGAATAGCTTGTTGTGTATCTCCTATGAAGATAGGAAAGCAAATGCAACTGTTTGGAGCTAGAGTAAATCTTCCAAAAGCACTATTATATGCAATAAATGGTGGAAGAGATGAAAAATCAGGAGCTCAAGTAGCACCTAAATTCGAAGGAATTACATCTGAGTACTTAGATTTTGATGAAGTTTTACCTAAGTTTGAAGCTATGATGGAATGGCTATCAGGAGTTTATAACAACGCTCTTAAAGTTATTCACTACATGCACGACAAGTATGCATATGAGTCTTTTGAAATGGCACTTCATGATGTAGAAGTTGGAAGAATCCAAGCTTCTGGAATTGCTGGGCTTTCAATAGTTGCCGATTCACTTGCTGCAATCAAAAATACAAAAGTAAAAGTAATCAGAGATGAGAGAGGAATAGCTGTTGACTTCGAAAGAGAAGGAGAATATGTAGCATTCGGAAACAATCATGATGAAACAGATAAATTTGCTGTAGATATCACTAAAAAATTCATGAACTACATGAGAAAACATGATACTTATAGAAATGCAAAAGCAACTCAATCTATATTAACAATAACTTCAAACGTTGTTTATGGAAAGAAAACTGGAACGACTCCTTGTGGAAGACTTGCAGGAACTCCATTCTCACCAGGAGCTAACCCAATGAACGGAAGAGATACAAGAGGAGCTATAGCAGCTCTTGCATCAGTAGCTAAGCTTCCATTCGAGCATGCAGGAGACGGAATATCTTATACGTTCGCAATAACTCCTGGAGCTATGGGAAAAGATAGAGACGAAAGAGTAAATAACTTAGTTGCATTAATGGATGGATATTTCACTCCAAACGGAGGACAACATTTAAATGTTAA
>JBOFFH010000041.1:0-5564 GCA_051648485.1 Fusobacteriaceae bacterium | reverse complement strand
AAGCCTAGAAATTTATAAATATTAAAATCTTCACTCAAAAAAATAATACCTAATAATGTTGCACTTGGAACTTCGATTAAACTTATTATACTTGCTAGAGAAACAGGAATATATTTTAAAGAGTTTAGAAAAAAGATGTATGACATCACTGTGGGAATAAGTCCAAATGAGAGCAAAAGAGTAAAAGTTTTAAAATTTGCAATTTTAATAAAAAATTCTTTTAACTCTATAGTTGGAATTAAAAATATCGCTGCTGCAAGAAATGCAAATATAGTAGAAGTCATTGAATCATCACTATTTCCACATTTTTTTCCCAATATTGGATATAATCCATAGCAAAGACCTGAACCCAATCCTAAAAGTAGACCCAAACTATTCAGATTTAGATTGCTTATTTTACCTTCTGTTATCAAAAGTAAAGCTCCAAAAATGGCTATTAAAAGTGCTATTTTTTTTTCATTTGAAAACTCTTCTTTTAAAAAAAATACTGAAAGAATAACAGTAAATATAGGTCCAGAACATAAAAGCATTGTAGCTGTAACTGTTCCTATTTTGAGAACAGATGCATAAAACAAAACATTTAATAAACCTTGTGTTATAACCCCTATAACAAGTATATACTTGAGTGACATTTTTTTTATTTGTAATTTTTTTCTCTTATCTTTATCTGATAAAAGATATATAAATCCAACTAAAAAACCAAAAAGCATTCTTGAAAAAGCTATCTCATTACTGTTAAATCCCAAATCATTTAATTTAATCCCGTATAATCCTAAAAATCCCCATGATATTCCTGCAAACACTGCAAACAAATATCCTTTGAATAACATAAAAACCTCCATTTATCATTTTACTAGAATATTTGCTTTTTTTAGCTATTGATTTTTAAATTTCTAGTTTTCCAACACTAGAATACATTAAAATAAACTATTTTGCAACTTTTTCATAAAAATAACCTTCATTTTTTAGTAAGTTAATACTAAAAAATGAAGGTTTATAAAAACTTTGAAAAACAGACTTAAAATTGATTATACTTTCTTAAAAGTCCATGCCAATATTCTGCTTATTTTTTGTCCCTGACTCATTTCTAAAACTTTACACTGTGCACCTAGTTTTTCAAGAATTTTTATTGTAGGTTTTACATTTTCATTATTAGAAACTAATGAGGTAAACCATGTTACTTGATGGGCAAAAATTGCACTTTCTTTAGCCATTTTTTTTAGAAAAAGACGTTCACCACCAGTACACCATAATTCTGCCTTTTGTCCTCCAAAATTTAATCCTTTTTTTATATCTTTGTTTCCTTTGTTTAAGTTATCAACTTTTCTTTTGTTAGCCTTTAAAGCTTCTTCTAAAGAAGAATGAAAAGGAGGATTACACATAGTCAAATCAAATCTATCATTTTCATCAATAATACCTGTAAATATATGATTTTTATCTTTCTGAAGTTTAAGTCTTACCTTGTTTTTTAACTTCTCATTTGAATTTACTATTTTTTCAGCATTTTCAATAGATTTTGGATCTATATCTGAAGCTGTGTAGTTCCAACCGTAACTCTGACTACCTATAATAGGGTATATACAGTTTGCACCAGTACCTATATCTAAAACATTGATATTGACATTCTCAGACAAAAGATCTGCTATATAATGAATATAGTCTGCTCTTCCTGGAATAGGAGGACATAAAAATCCTTCTGGAATATTCCAGTTATCAATTTTGTAATATGTTTTTATTAAAGCTTTGTTGAGAGAGATAATAGCTTCATTAAAACTAAAATCAATTGTATCTTCTCCAACAGGATTTTTTATAATATATTCTTTTAACTCTGGTAAATTATGAATTAAATTTTTAAAGTCATATTTTCCCTTGTGGGGATTGTTTTGATGTAACTCAAATTTTTTTACTGTTTTTTTCAATAGAAACACCTCTTATCTGATAAGTTAATTTATCTATCTATTCTATCACTAATTCCATTTCTATTCAATCTAAAAATAGAGTTTTTCTATTACCATCTATTGAATTAATACTTACAAAACAAAAATCAATACTAAGCCTTATTGTCTGTAGGAATTACAACGATTTGTCCAGTTCGTTTTCCAACGTTCTTCACCTCTTTCTTTTGGAGAGTTTTCAATTCTTCTGTTTAAAACAAAAATTGCAGCATCAGCAAATTCATTTAAAGCTGCTGAACCTAACTTTTCTCCATTCATAAGTTCTAAAATTTGAAGTAATCCCCATCCATCATTTTTATATCTTTCAGTTTCTTTGATACCTTCACCTTTGAAGTTAACATAATCTATAAGAGGATACAAACCATTTTTAGAATTTGCAACTCTATCAAATTGTTTTTTTATATGCTCTGGATTTTTAGAGACAGCCATTAGTTTTTCTAAAGAACTATCTAATCTTTTATAAATATATTCAATTTGAATATCCTTTGTATTTTCTAAAAATTCTATTGCTGAATTCATCTCTCCCTTTTTTTTAGCCGAATTAAATTCATCAAGACTAGTCCAAGGTGAATATCTACTTTTAAGAATATTGGGAACTTCAATTTTTTTTTCTTTGTAGAATTCTATTAAGCCTGGAAAACTTTCATCAAATCTTCCATTTTTAAAATTCTCGGGATACCAGATAAAATGTCCTATACCAAGAGAAGGGAACTCTTCTCCTTTGTTCCAATGAACTAAAAATTCTCTTTTAAGACCAGTTTCATTTTTATATATTAGGTTTCCTACATGATTTAATTCATCTTTTGAAGGAATTGTTAATGCTAAACTCACAAGAGAAGTTATTGTAAATAAGCTTATCAATAATTTTTTCATTTTATTCTCCTTTACTTATTTTTTTTGTAAAAAAAGAAAGAGTTCTAAAACTCTTTCAATAAATTTCTCCCCAGAAACATAGTTAGATTATACTACTTTTTGTTTCAAATATCAAACAAAATTGAAGTTATCCTATAAAAATTTTAAAAAAGTTGCAAAAGTTAGGTTTTTAGGTTATTCTAGATGTATATTTAAATAAAATACACAGGGAGAAAAAAATGACTAAAAAAGAATTTGTAACAATTTATGCAGAGAAATCTGGAATGAAAACTAAAGTTGAAGCTGAAAGAGCATTGGATGCATTTTTAGAAACAGTTCAAGAAGCATTAGAAATTTCAAATGAGATAGCTTTCACAGGATTTGGAAAATTTGAAGTTGTAGAAAGAGCTGAAAGAATGGGTAGAAATCCTAAAACTGGAGAAGAGATTAAAATAGAGGCTAAAAAAGCAGTTAAATTTAAAGCTGGAAAACTTTTATCAGATGCAGTAGCTGCTGAGTAAATTTAAAATCTTTAAAAATCAAAATTTGCAATGTATTTTAAAAAAAGGACCTCTTTAGAGGCCCTTTTTTTATAGTTACAATTTACTGGTCCTATAAAGATAATTGTAAACAAAAAAATAAAAATTATAACTTAAAAAAAGGTAAAACGAAAATTTTACTGTAAATAGTTTAAAGACTATATTTAAAGGAGTTATAAAAATGAAAATTTTATGTATTTTAGCAAATCCAAAACCTATTGCTGAATCTTATAGTAAACGTGCAGGTTTAGAATTTATTGAAGAGTATAAACTGAAAAATCCGAATGATGAAGTAGAGATATTGGATTTATATGAAAAAAAACAAGAGCATTTAACTTATGAAAGTTTAGATTGTGCCATAAAAAATGGTTCTGGTAAAATGTGTGATATGTCGAATCATTTTATCTCTTTTGATAAGTATGTTGTATGTTCTCCTATGTGGAACTTAACTGTACCTTCTATTTTAAAATCGTATATCGACCATATAGTTGTCAAAGGAATAACATTTAAATTTAGTCCTAGAGGCATACCATCAGGGCTATTGAAAAATAAAGAAGCTATATATATAGGAAGTAGGGGTGGGGCTTATCCATTTCCACTCTCATTGATTGCATTTGATGAAAGATATGTTCGTTTTATTTTTAGATTTATGGGAATAAAAAAATTCAAAAAAATTATTTTTGAAAATACTGATAAAGATCCTGTGAAAGCAAAAATAAGATTCCCAGAATTTTTAAATAAAGTAAAAAATATTGCTAAATTTTTTTAGGAGGATAAATGAAAAAAGTATTAACTTTGTTTTTATTAGTTTCATCCCTAGTAAGTGCTCAACTAAAAGATGGAAAATATACTTGTATAACAGATAAAACTATATGGTTTTGGTATCCATACACAGAAATGATAATAGAAAATGGAGAAGTGGTATCCGCATCTCATGACAGGATCAAAAAAAATGGTGAAAAAGCCTCATTAGATGAGGGATATAATAAAAGTATGCTAAAAAAACAAAATGTGAATCCTGAAATATATTCTAAAAAGATTCCAGAAAATTATTTTAAAGCTGGAAAAAATATAGATAAAATGGATGGATTAGCTGGAGCAACAGATTCTGTAACTCATTTTAAAAAACAGATGAGTTTGATGTTAGAAAAAGCTGAAACAATAGGTCCAGGAAATTATGTAATAAAAAAATCTGATTTATAATTGACAGAGCTCCAATCCCTAAAATGGTAAAGATTTAATCTTTTCCATTTTTTTTATAATATATATTTTTGGTCAAGTAGCTTTATTCAAAAATAGCTTGACCCTCAAGTTACTTTATCAAAATTCGCTGAGAAAACCTACTCCTCTTCCTCTCCTTGCATCTCAATATATTTTCTAATTGTCTCAATTGTTGCTCCACCTGTACTTAAAATACAATATGAAGCACTCCAAAATACTGGCTTCAAATAAAACTTCTTTAAATATTCGGTATGATTCTTTCTAACTAATCTTGAAGATACTGTTTTGAAAGTGTTAACTAGCTTTGCTAACTCTATCTGTGGAGGAGCTTCAAATAATATATGCAGATGATCACTCTTCTAAAACTAATCCCCCTTTAACTTCTAGAAGTCGATGTGCTATCTCTTTTAATTCCTCTAAAATCTCTTCATTGATACATTTTCTTCGATATTTTGTAATTACAACCAAATGATATGTTAGGCTATATATCGAATGTCTATTCTTTCTAAATACAGTACTCATATTGACTCAATCTCCTTTACAACTAATATTAAATATGATACTATTATATCATAAGGGGGTGATACTATGAAGTATAATTTAGCATTTAAATTTAGAATATATCCAACTGATGAACAGTCACAGATAATTAACCAAACTTTTGGTTGTACTAGGTTTCTTTATAATAAATTTTTAGCTCAAAGAAAAGTGGCTTATGAACTAGAGAAAAAGTCTTTAACTTACAACACTCAAGCTAAGGAGCTCCCAGCTCTTAAGTTAGAATTTCCTTGGTTAAAATATGTAGATTCAATAGCACTACAGCAAACTCTTAGAAATTTGGAAACTGCTTACAAAAAATTCTTTAACAAGAGATCTGATTTTCCAAATTTCAAATCAAAGAAATCTACTAGAAAATCCTACAATACAATCTCAGTTAATAATTCTATTAGAATTGAGAGTAATTCTATCAAGCTTCCTAAATTAGGATTAGTCAAAG
>JBOFFH010000040.1:0-16730 GCA_051648485.1 Fusobacteriaceae bacterium | reverse complement strand
TCCAATATGTACGGTATAGAGTTACAAAATGTACGTTTTAAAGTTCCAAGATGTACGTTTTAAGGTTCCAAAATGTACGGTATTACACATTTTTAAGCTAGTAAAATCAAGGCTTAATTCATACCTAAAGTCTTTAAATAGTTAAAGATATTAATAAAGATAAAATATCGTTTCTCATTTTGAATCTTTGATATAGTAATAATACCATATTTCACTCTTAAAAGAGATTAAATATTCTTATCAAAAAATAATAGAACAAGCAAAAACAAGGATAAATATAGAATTGCTTGAATATATTTTTAAAAGCGTAACATATGTTACTGATTTTTTAGAAAAAAAGTTATATTATGTAGGAAAGGATGGTGATAGTCCATGAGCAACTATGGTGGAAATTTACAAAAGATTAAAGGTGGAAAGAGAACCTACGGAATAACACCACATATTCCTGGAGGATTTATAACACCAGATAACTTAATAAAAATAGCTGAAGTAGCTAAAAAATATAAAGGTATCTTGAAAATTACATCTGGTCAAAGAATTTTAATAACTAATCTAAAAGAAGAAGATTTAGTTAATGTATGGGACGACCTTGGAATGGAACCAGCTGTTAGAATTCAAAATTCTTTAAAAAATGTTGAGATATGTCCAGCTAATTATTGTAAAAGAGCAAAATATCCAACAATAGGAATTGGAATGAAAATTAGTAATAGTTTCCATGGAATGGAGCTTCCTTGTAGAACAAAAATAGCAGTTGTAGGGTGCAGAAACGCATGTACAGGTGCATATTCGAAAGATATTGGTGTTATTGTTGATGTTGATGCTAAATTTTTTATAACCGTTGGAGGTAGTGCTGGTTTTAATCCTCGTAGTTCTGATATATTAATAAAAGGTTTATCAGAAGATGAGGCATATGATGCAGTGAAAACAACATTAGAATATTACAATGAAAATGCTGAAATGGGAGAAAAATTAGGGCACTTTATCGATAGAATAAGCCTTGAAATTTTTAAAAAAGAGATTTTAAATAAATTAAATATAAAAGGAGAAAAAAATGATAACTAAAAATACTATAATAGCTGAAATAATTGATATTAACCCTAAAGGTGCTCAAATACTTATGGGATATGGAATGGGTTGTATTGGATGTCCATCAGCTCAAATGGAGACTCTAGAGCAAGCTTGTGAGATTCACGGTTTGAACTTAGATGAAGTTTTAAATAAATTAAACGAAAAATAAAAACAATTGATAAAAAGGAGACATATGAGCTTATATTTAGGAAAAATACACTATTGGCTTTTTAATAAAATTTTATGGTTACAAAATTTAGAGGAAAAAATTATTGAGTCAGCTCAAAAAAATGGGTTGGATATTAATAATGCTCAAGTTGAAATTGAAAAGCAATATGGAGAAAAATTAAAAAATAAAAATCTAGATGAAATCATAAATTTAGATAACATTCACGGATGGTTACAAAGTACAATTCATTCATCTGAAGGAAGATTAGCTGCATGGATTGGATTCATTATGAAAAATGATGAAAATGCAATCAGTAATTTAAAAGTAGTTTTTGAAGAGCAAGGAGTTGTTGCTGCCAATGAAGCTAAATCTGAAGCTGAATACTTGACAGCTACTGAAATATATAGCGGTATCACTAACTACATACTAGATGGAATGCCTTGTGATAGAGTAAATGTTGTTACTATATCTGAAGAAAATCTAGTTGCTTGGGAAAAAAGACTTTGTGTACACAAAGAGATTTGGGAAAAAGAAAATGTAGATGTTAAGGTTTTCTATAATTTAAGAAACTCTTGGATAGAAACATTTGTTAAAAATTTAAATCCAAGTTTCCAATACTCTGAAGAATCAGAAGGAAGTTATAGAATTAAAAAAGCATAGTAATAAAAGAAATAGATCTTCGGTCATGACCGAAGATCTATTTCTTTTATTAGAAAATTTTCATTCTGATTTAATAAAGCTTTTATTTATATGTTTAAAATCGTTTTTAAAGCTCTTTAGAGGCTTTTTAAATACTGGTAGACATTTTTTAGCACTCTAAGCAACCCAAAGAGTTGAGAACCGCTCTAAAAAGGCTCTGAAGAATAATTTAAAAATATACTATTCAAGTTTTCTAAATACCCAAGGAGCTATAGGATTACCTTTCCATAATCCTTTTTTATTAGTTTTAGCAAAAAATTCTGCTTCTTTAAAATCAAATCTATTAGGGGCATGATGCTTATAATGCCAAGCATAACCATTTTTTATCATATCTAAATTTATACTTTCTCCTTTGTAAAATACCTCACCTACAGTTCTTCCATACCGATCTTTGTCTTTTACTTTTATTTCTACTTCTTTATTATATATAAGTGAGTTAAGATAATCTCTTGCCTCTAATCCATATTCTTGTTTAGGATCAACCTCAGGGCTATCTAATCCATAAAATCTTATTTTAAATTTTTCTCCAGTCTTAGTTGTCACTTTAATTGTGTCTCCATCATGCACAGAGGTTACTTTACCTGTGAATGCGTTAAGAAAGCTGGACAATATTAAAGTTAATATCAGTATAAGTTTTTTCATTTATTTCTCCTATTTTTTTCTTCTAAAATTTGAAGAGTTCCTCTAGTGATTGCAACACAACTCACCAATGGAGCCATAAACATTCCTAAAAAAGGAACCATAAAAAACAAAATAAAAATAGTACCACTTAAAGTTGTAAATAAAATATTTTTTTTAACAAATCCAAAAGATTCGGTAGAATTCATCTCTCTACGTTCTAAAGTATAATCTATTATAGAAGCTCCTGCAAAAAATCCTTGCATAAGGATAATAATTAAAGGAGTCAAAAGATTAAAGAGTGGTAAAAAACCCAAAAGTAGTAAAAGTAATGTTCCTGAAATTTCAAAAATAAAATATTTGCTAGAAACTACTATACCTCTACCTATAAATTTTATATTCTGTTTTAAAGAAAAGTTTGTCTTAACTCCGGTTTTATCCTCCTCTACTTTCTCAGAAATATAATTGAGAAAAGGAGAAAGTATAACCAAAATAAGGCCTTTGTAAATAAGAAAATAAACTAGAAATACAATTATTGCCACCAGTATTTTTACTAGATAATAGGCAAGATTAGTGTATTTCTGTAAGTTTATTACAGAACTCAGTTGATTAAAAAGATTAAAACTTACTTTGTCACTTAAATAATAAAACATAAAAATTAAAACAAAAGACAAAATCCCAGGAAGCATATAAAAAAGTTTAAGTTTTTTTCGTTCAATTATTGTAAAAGCTTCCGAATAACCTTTGAAAACATATTTTAATTTTATCATAATTCACCTCACCTATTGTATTAACTATATCTTCTGAACATTTTTTACAATTCCTTTTTTAGCTCGATGCGAACAAAAAAAAACTTGTATTTTTAAAATTATATTTTCATTATACACTCATTTTAATAATTTTAAAATAAAAATAATTTGATAAGCTTAAAAAAAAACGAACAAAAAAACATCATAATTGTTATCTATAATTTTATCTTTTAGAATGGTACCATTATTTAAATGAATTTTTAGGAGGTTTATTATGATAATGGATTTGATAAAAACAATTGTTGAAAAAGCTAACTTTTTTATGTGGGAGAAAAATGTACTTATAATTCTTCTTGTTGGTAGTGCTTTATATTTCACATGGAAAACTAAATTTATACAGGTGAGATTTCTTAAAAATGTGGGAGATATTCTTTTTAAAAAACAAGAAAAAGAAAATAAACAAGGGATAAGTCCTTTTCAAAGCTTTTGCCTTGGAACTGCCTGCAGAGTAGGAGCCGGAAATATTGTAGGAGTTGTAGCCGCCATCTCTATTGGAGGTCCTGGTTCAATATTTTGGATGTGGATTGTAGCCTTTTTAGGAAGTTCAACAGCTTTTGTCGAGTCTGTTTTGGCAGTAATTCATAGAGATAAAAAAAATGGAAAATATATAGGTGGAACCCCTTGGATAATAGAAAAAACAACTGGTAATAAAAAGTTTGCGATGCTTTTTGCGGTTTCAAGTATACTATGCTACTTTGGAATTACACAAGTAATGGCCAATACTATAACTTCTTCAATAAAAATAAATATTCCTTTTTCTGGAAATTGGATAGCTTATGCCCTTACATTTTTAACTGCTATGTTAATACTAGGAAAAAAAGATAAAATAATAGGATTTCTAAGTACTTTGGTTCCTATTATGGCTGTTCTTTATCTTATGGTTTCATTTTTTATAATTTTTAAAAATGCTAATTATATACCTGGAATTTTAAAAGAAATAGTTCTTTCAGCTTTCGGGTTTGGACAAGCTGTCGGTGGAACAATCGGAGGAGCACTTATGCTTGGAATAAAAAGAGGACTCTTTTCAAATGAAGCAGGAAGCGGAAATTCTACATATGCAGCAGCAGTTTCAGATGTTGATCATCCTGTTGAGCAAGGAATGCTTCAGATGCTTGGAGTTTTTGTAGATACACTTTTAATATGTAGTGCAACTGCTTTTGTTGTTCTTCTTGCAAAGGGAGGAGAAGGTCTTACAGGGGCAGCTCTTTTCCAAAATGCTATGGTTTATCACTTAGGTTGGATAGGAAAACCATTTGTTACAATTGTACTTTTCTTATTCTCTTTTTCTACGATTTTAGGATTGGCTTTTTATGGGAAAACAGCTATTGCATATTTTAGTAAGAAAAAAGAATTGTTAACTATTTTCAATCTCTTTATGGTTGCTATGGTATTTTTGGGTGGAATAGGAGAAAATCATTTTGTTTGGTCTCTTGCAGATTTAGGATTAGGACTAATGACAATTTTGAATCTTTCATGTATAATACCTTTAGGCGGACAAGCAGTTACAGCTCTTGAAGAGTACGAAGCCATAAAGGGAGATCTAATCTATGAAAAAAATAAGAGTAACGCTCTCTGAAGATATCTGGAGACTTATTGGAAAAGATGTCGAAGAGTTTGGAATAAATAATAACAGACTTTGCAACTATATTTTAGATAAACTTAAATATGAAAAAAATATGGATATTCATAAGCTTATAGAAAATAGTACAGGTATTCAGAAAAAAATTATTCAATTTGATTTGAACAGTGTCAATGAAACTATTTATTATGATATATTGAGAGAGAATAAAGCTGAAAATGAAGCTGAATTTTTCAGAAACCTTTTTGAAATTTATACTTCAAAATTTAAATATCAAAGAGAGATTTTTGTCTTTATGGATAAAGTTTTAGATATACTAGATGCCATTCAGAAAAATTGTAAAATAAAAATTGTCTACTACGGAGAGGTTTATACAATAAATCCTTATTTTATAAAACGTGAAGAGCAGGGAGATGAAAACTTTCTTTTCTGCTACCATTGTGAAGGTAAAAAATACTCTAACTTTAAATTGAAAGATTTATTAGTAGCAGGTATTCTCAAAGAAAAAATTGATGTTTATGACAAAAATTATGTAGAGATGGTAAAGAAAAATTTTGATCCTTTTCTAGGATATGGCAATATTGTAAAAGTAAAACTGAGTTCTAAAGGAGAAGGATTACTGAAAGGAATAACCAATTATAAGCCTAAACTAAAAAAACGTGAGGGAAATATTTATTTCTTTGAAATGTCCAATGAAAATGCTAAAATATATTTTCTTCCTTTTATGGAAAATGCAGAGATTTTATCTCCTTTTGAATTAAGAGAAGAAATGAAACTTTCTCTTCTTTCAACTTTAAAACTATATCAATAACATTTTGAAAAAAATCTCACTTCCCTCATGGTGAGATTTTTTTTTAATTTTTTCGTTCTCTAAATAGTTCTATCATTTCTTGAGTAAGGCTAATATTAGAATCTCCTAAGGGTATCTCTTTTCTCTCGAACCATTTAGCTTCAGAAAGCTCAGCTTCATCTAAAGTGATTTTAGAATCTCCATCTAGTTCAGCAAAATAACCTGCTAACAAAGAACCTGAAAATCCCCAAGGTTGACTGTTATAATATTTGATATTTTTTAATTTTAATCCTACTTCTTCAAAAGTTTCACGTTTAACAGTATCTTCTAAAGTTTCTCCAATCTCCATAAATCCAGCTATTAAAGCATACTTTTGATAAGGTCCATTAGCATATTTAGTCAAGAGTATCTTTTCCCCGTCTGTTATTGCCACAATTACAGCAGGAGAAATTTGAGGGTATCTAGTGCTTCCACAATCACAAATCAATGCTCTTTCTTTAAAAGAAAATTTATTTTCTGAACCACATCTTCCACAAAATTTATTTTCAACATACCACTTGTAAAGATGATAAGCCGTTACTCCTGCAAAAGCTTGCCAATTTATTTCGAACTCTCTAAAAGTTCTTATATTTTCTAGCTGATAAATTGACTCATCTATCTCTAATTCATGAGGTAGTTTAAATGCATCTAGGGATAAAAAAAAGCTTTTATCATCTATCGAAAATAAATAAATAGGATTCTTTTCAATTGAAACTTTATTTTTTATCTCTCCATAAGTTAAAATGTTTTTTTGTCCATCTAAATTTTTGATTAAAACTTCATCATTTTGAAAAATAAAGATAAAATCTTTTTCTTTTATTTTTATTTCTGAAAATTCGGGTATATATTTATATGGTTCTATATCTTGTATCATTTCGCCTCCTAAGTTATCGTATTATAGTATACACCTATACAAGATAAATTTAAATATTTTTCTTGTATAGGTGTTTGATTAGGACTTTTTTTAGTGTCTTAAATTTTTATGTTTTAATCAGTTTTTATAAAATCAAAAAAACGACGAAATTTGTAGTTGTTTTATATGTTTAATTATTTGTTATAATGTTATATTGTTGTAGGGAAAAAAAAAACTGCTTTAAAACCAGATTTAATGGTAGTTTGATGCTGTTTTTAAATATTCTCAAAGTACATGCTTAATATTCTCAAAGTACATGCTTAATATTCTCAAAGTACATACTTGATATTCTCAAAGTACATGCTTAATATTCTCAAAGTACATGCTTGAGCAATAAAATTGATTGCAATTCAGGTATTAAATATGATAAAATAATCTAAAAAATGTATGTACTTTGAGAATATTTTTTAGGTTTAACAATTTAAAATAAAAATTATTGAATGTTTTTGAATTTATGATTACAATTTTAATATTTTTTTATAAAATGTTTGATTTGAAAATAAATATTAATAAAAAAACTGCTTTAAAAATATTCTCAAAGTACATACTTGAAAATTTTTTAGGGGTTGATAATGAAGAAATCAATAAGTAAAAAAAATAACAATTTGGTAGAAATGATTACTATTTCTACTCAAACTATAGAATATGATTATTCATATGAAGAAAATGATTTAGTTCATCTTGAGATGAACCTTATTGAACTGCCATTTTTTAATAAAAATAACAAAATAAAAAAAAACACATCTATAATATATAATTTTAACAAAGATAAAAGTTCTTACTTGCAAGTAAAGCCTGGTTATAATCTTTCTATTCCAGGAGAAAAGGAAGAAAAAATATTTTATGCTCTTTTAAAAATATTTCAAAAAAACAATTTTTTGGAAAACAAATATTGTTATACAGATTACTATGAAATAATAAAAGAAATGGAAATTACTTATTCTGGAAAAAATAAAGAACAAGTAAAAAAAGGTCTTGAGATCTTGAGAGAAACTCATTATGAGTTTCAAAACTCTTTTTACACTAAAATAGATGGAGAGCATCATAGAGCAAGTTTTAACGAACTTAAAAAGCTTTTGAATATAACTTTTATCAGTTTTGATAAAACAAACAGTGACGAAGAAAAAACTCTTTTTACTAACAATAGAAAAGAGATAATAAAAATAGAACTTTCAGATTTTATCAAAGATAATATTTTGAATAAGATTTTTTTGTATTTTAGCAAACAAGATTTGTTGAGCCTTGAAAATGCTGTTACTAGAAATATGTGGATTAAGTTTACAAAATGGAGAAATGGTAAACTTTTTTTAAAAATTCATTCTAAAAATTTAGCAACAAAAATACCACTTTCTTGGACACCAAGCACATATTCTAAAACAATTTTGATTATTAAAAAATCTTTAGATGACTTGATAAAAAAGAACTTGATAAAGCATTACAATTTTATAAATATTATAGATGACAAAAAAATAAAAAATGAAAAAACATATTTTGAAATATATTTCGACGAAGTTCATAACGAAAAAAGAAATAATTTTGCTTTAGGAAAAACAGAAACCAATTTTCCTAACGAGGCAAATATAGAAGAGATAGAATACAAAATTAGTGATCATAAAGAAATACTTAAAAAAGAATTATTAATTGAACCTACTGACATTAAACAATCTAAAAAACCTATAAAAAATATTAATTTAGATAATCAGAAATTGGATATAGAAAACCTTTATGAACTAGTTAATTCTACCGGCAAAAAACTTAGTACTATGAAAACTAAACTTGAAAAATGTTTAAAAAAACATAGTTATGAAGAGATCAAGTTTGCAATACTTTATACAAATCAATATTCTAAAAAAAGTTATGGAAAATACTTTACAGATAGTTTAAATAATAAATGGTATGAAAGCTTGATGCTTAGTTTCAAAGAACAAGAAGCGAAAGAGCAGATTGCTAAAGAGAAAAAAGTTAAACTTGAATCACAGCAGGTTCAAATTAAGTTTCAACAGTCTAAATTTCATGAAAAAAAAGAGCTATTAAAATCTAAATATCTAACTTTA
This sequence comes from Fusobacteriaceae bacterium, assembly GCA_051648485.1. Lineage (GTDB taxonomy): Bacteria > Fusobacteriota > Fusobacteriia > Fusobacteriales > Fusobacteriaceae > JAGNZR01. The sequence continues at coordinate 7,992 of JBOFFH010000040.1, read as the reverse complement.
CCTCAAAAAGAGCAGGAAAAAATAGAAAAAATAGTTTACACAGATTATATAACCGAAGCTGGTGGAAATGCCACTAAAATGGTAATCAATAGTTTTCGAATAGCTAAATTTGCTTTGATTGCTAAGTATTTAGAAGAAGTTAACTATTTTGATAAAAAAAATATAGTTATTGAAGCAAAAATAATTGAACCAGAGCAAAATGTTGGGGAGAAAATTAGGGATATGAGACCTATATTAGGTGAACTCATGAATGTTGTTTCTATTGATAATAAGAATGATAGCTTACAAAATAATAAAATTCAATTGATTGAAAAAAATGAAAATATAATTATTCTAGAAAAAGAATATCCAGATTTAATGATGTTTAAATTTGATGTTTTTGGATATCTGAATAATAAAATGAGTTTAGACCTTTTAAAAACCATAATGGATTTTATGAATATTGAAAATTATTTTAAAGGAGAAGTTCAAAATTATAGACTAGAATTTAAGTTTGTTAAAGGTGGAAAGAGTTCAATATTTATTGAAAAATTAATTTGAAATTAATATAAAAATATATTGAGAAATTTGACTAAATATTGTACTATTAAAAATAAAATAAAAAAATGGGAGAATAAAAAATATGAAGGTTATAAGTATTATAAATATGAAGGGTGGAGTAGCTAAAACGACTTCTTGTCACAGTATAGCTTCAAGATTAGGTCAACTTGGAAAAAAAGTATTAGTTATAGACTGGGATCCACAAGGAGATTTAAGTTATATGGTTTTTGATGAAAACGAAATAACTAAAAACACTAGAAATTTAATAGATGGCGAAACGATAGAAAATTGTATTCTTGTTTCAAAGGACTTTGATATGGTGGCTACAGCCGATGAAGAGGCCCTTGTAAGTGCTGTAGAAGGAGTAAGAGAAGAGGATAGACACTATATTTTGTCAGATAGACTAGAGGGATTAAACAAAAAATACGATTACGTTTTAATTGATTGTCCACCTACTGAGGGAAGTTTACCTTTAAATGCATTAATAGCCTCAGACTATGTTTTTATTCCAGTAATTCCAGAGGATATAAGCATAAGAAAAACAGAAAACACAATAAATTTAATTAAAAAACTAAAAAATAGAGGTGGGAAAGTTGAAATTGGAGGAATTTTTATCACAAAATATGATAAAAGACTTGCAATTCACAATGACAATATAGAGTATTTATCAGAACATTATTCAGATGTTTTCATGAAAACATTTATACCATTAAACGTTAGACTTTCAGAAGTGCCAAGAGTAAAGGAATCTATATTCAAATATTCTCCTACTTGTGCAGGAGCAAAAGCATATAAAGAACTTACAAATGAACTACTGGAGGTTGTTAAATAATGGGATTACCACCTAGAAGAAAAGATAGCAGCAAAGAAAACAAAAGAGATATAGGATTAGATATTTATGGAAAAGAGGAAAAATCTGCTGGTAACAAGTTGTTACCAGCAGAAGAAAAAGTTGGTGGTAACAACTTGTTACCACCAAAAATAGATGAAATAGAAAAAGCTCTTTCAAAATTAGATAAAGTATTGGAATTAAAAGAGTTAGATGGATTAACTCAAGAAAAAGAATTGAATGAATTTCTTAAAGAAAAAGCTTTAGAACTTGTTAAAACACAATCTAAAGCTTCATTAAACCTCGGTAAAATATTTTTAGAAGTAGAAGAAAAACTAGGTGGAGACAATCAATATAATGGAGTGTACACTCTGTGGTTAGAACTAAATGGATATAACAAAATGACAGCTTTAAGACACAAAAGAAGATATAGACTTTTTGTAATGGCTAAAACTGAATTAGGAAAATCTTTTATAGGTTCTACTTCTCAAAACATAATAAATGAATTGGCTTCTAAAGATGAGTTACAACAAAAGGAACTTATTGGAGTAATAGATGAGGGAGTGACAAAAATAGAGCTTTTTAAACTCTTGGAGATGCAAAACAAAATAAATGAATTGGACTATAAAAAAGTTGAAGATACAGATATAAGGAGTGAGTACAAACTAGTAGATAGTATGTTTGACAAAATATCAATAATGAAACTTAATGATATGGAAAAAATTAATTTTGAAAAAGATATGAAAAAAGTAGAGAAAATTTTAAAAAAATATATTAAAGAATAATAATTTATTCAAAAAAAAACCTGACAATGAATGCAGGTTTTTTTATTAGAGCCTTTATAAAGCGTCTTTAAACTTTTACCTTTACATAGTTTGGTAAAAATTGTTAGAACTACTTTAAAAAGGCTCTAAAGTTAGTTAAAATAGATTTTAGAAATCTATCTCGTCTGGATCAGGACCCATTCTTTCATTTTTATCCAAAGAATTAATATAATCCATATCTTCAGTACAAAGCTCAAAGTTTAACTGAAAATTCTCTGATATTCTAGAAGGAGTAACTGATTTAGGAAGTGGTAATAATCCATTTTGAATATGCCACTTTAAAACTATCTGAGCTACTGTTTTTTTATTTTTTTTAGCTAATTCTTTAAGACCTTTATGTTCTAAAGCTCCTTGCATCAAAGGGCTCCAAGCTTCTATTAAAATATTATGACTTTTACAAAATTCTCTTAATTCTTTTTGTTGAAGATGTGGATGCAACTCTATTTGATTGACTGCTGGAACAATTTTAAAGTTTTCAATTATGTACTCAAGATGATGCTGTTTCATATTACAAACACCGATAGTTTTAACTTTTCCTTCTTTGCAAAGAGTTTCTAAAGCTCTCCAAGTTTCCCAAGTTTTATTCAAATCTTTAGGTTGTGGCCAGTGAATCAAGTACATATCTACATACTCCAATTTTAGTTTGTTCAAAGATTCTTCAAATGCTTTTAAAGTCAGTTCATATCCTTGTTCTGTATTCCAAACTTTTGTCACTATAAATAATTCTTCTCTTGAAACTGAATTATTTTTTAAAAATTCATTTATTCCTTCTCCAACTGCATCTTCATTTTCATAAATTGCAGCAGTATCAATATGTCTATATCCTGTTTCTAAAGCTATTCTAACTGAATTTTTGCACTGCTCTTTATCCGTAGCTTTCCAAGTTCCAAAACCTAAATTTTGAATTTCTACACCATTGTTTAATTTATACATTTTACACTCTCCTACATTTTTTCTATTTTGAAAATTTTAACTTTTTTTATTGAGAATCTCACCCACTAACTCTATTTAGAAATAGGAGTTATACTATTATATACCTCTGGAGGGTAATTTGTTTCTAGCATTCCATTTAACACAGGAACATACTCTTCGAAATGCTCAGTTTTTATATGTTCTTTAAAACTTTTTTCATCTTTCCAAAGTTCAATAAAATAGAAAAAATCCTCAATATCAGTTTTTACTAAATTATACTCTAGGCAACCATCTTCACCTCTACTTTTTTCAATAAGAAGTTGAACTATTTCTAAATATTTTTTTAAAAACTCTTTTTTTACTTTAATTGGAACCACTACTCTGACCATAATTTTCCTCCTCGAAACACCTCAATGGCTAAATGTTTTCTTCAACTTCAAAACAATATCTTTCACAATGTACTTTAGTTTCATCGTATTTATCTACAAATTTATTTTCTTCATCTGAATACCCCAAAGCCACTACTCCAAAAGGTATTATATGCTCTGGTAAATTAAAATATTTTTTTATTTTTTGAACTCTTTCAATTTCAGGATAAAATCCTAACCAAACTCCACCTAGTCCCTCTTCTACAATTTGAAGTAACATATTTTGAACAGCTGCACCTAAATCTTGCTGTAACCACATATTATCTCTTTCAACTAATTTAGTATTTCCTAAAATAACTATGGAAATTTTAGCTTTTTTAGCTGGTGTAGCATAAGGACTCATCATAGAGATTTCATTTTTTTTATCTTCACTTTCAACTACAATAAATTCCCAAGGTTGAAAATTATATGCTGATGGAGCTTGCATAGCTGCTCTTAAAATTCTCTCTATTTTTTCACACTCAACATTTTTGTCTGTAAAATTTCTAATACTTCTTCTATAAAAAATTGAATTCATTTTTTCAACTCCTTAGTTCTATTTTTTCAAATTAAAAATACATCTTTTTCCAGGTGTAAAATAGCACTTATTGCAAGATATGCATTTTGGTCTTTTTAAATCTCCAGACATCCAAATATTAACCAAATTAGGTTCACAAGTGAGTGGTCTAGCCATTGAAAAATACTCTATCTTTGAATTGTTTAAAATGTTTTCCATAACATCAATGTGTCTATTTCCACCTATTAATATAATAGGTGTTTCTACAATATCAGCCAACTTTTGAGCATAATCTTTGAAATATGATTCATTGTCTTTTGAAACGATAACTTTTGTTCTAGCAGCACCTAAATTATTTTTTACAACTTCTTTTATAGAACCATTTCCACCTGAAACCTCAATAGCATCAATTCCTAACTCTGAAAGTTTTTTTGCTACATACATACTATCTTCTTCTGTAAGTCCACCCTCTTTTACATAATCTGCAGAATTCAATTTTATCCAAATCTGAAACTCTTTTCCTACTGCTTCTCTGATAGCATTAAAAATTTCAAATATGATTCTTCCTCTGTTTTCGATACTTCCACCATACTCATCACATCTTTTGTTATAATATGGTGATAAAAATTGACTCAGTAAATATCCATGTGCACTATGTATTTCAACACCATCAAATCCTGATTTTTTTACTCTCAAGGCTGCATCAGCAAAAGCTTTAACCAAATATTTTATCTCATCTTTTGTAATTTCTTTAGCCCATGTACCTGTATTTTCATCTTGTATAGTTGAAGGTCCCCAAATAGTTCTTTCACCAACGTTGAATGCAGTCATAAATCCACCATAAACTATTTGCATTATTATATTAGCTTCGTACTGGTGGATTTTATTTGTAAATTTTTGATATTCATCAATAAAACTATCGTCATAAATACCCATCATACCTGGATTAGGTTGCTCATCTTTAGTAACAAAAGTATATCCGGTTATAAGAGTTCCAGCTCCACCTTGAGCTAACTCTTCATAAATAGCAGAAAGTTCAGGAGTCATACCACCTTTCTCATCAGCTAAATCTTCCCAAAGAGCTCCTCTTATTATTCTGTTTTTCATTTTTAAATTTCCTAATTTTGTTTTATCAAAAATACTTTTCATAGCTATTCTCCTTTGTTTCTTTGTATTATAAAAATATTATATGTCATTATATTTTTATTTACAAGTAGGCACTTTTTTGTAATTAGTTACAAAAAAGTGCCTACTTGTAAAATGTAAATAATTTTATTATTATTTGACATTATTGTCTGAAATGTTAATATATAAATATAAAAAGATTTGAATAAAAGGAGAATAAAGTGTTAAATTATAAAGAAAAAAATTATTTTTGCCAACTAGATTTAGGATTAGAATTTATTCGTGGAAAATGGAAAGGGTTGATTATATGCCATTTAAAAAATGAACCTGTTAGATTTTTAGAACTTCAAAGAAGAATTAAAGGAATTAGTCAAAAAATATTGAATGAACAACTTAAAGCTTTAGAAGAAGAGAAGATAGTAGAAAGAACTGTTTATCCTGAAGTTCCACCTAGAGTAGAGTATAAACTCACAGAAAAAGGATTGGCTCTTCTCCCCGCCTTAAAAATGATTGAAAAATGGGCTGAAACATATTTGAACTCTTGCCCTATAGAGTGAAATAAAGATTTTAGCTCTTTTCAATTGATTGTACTGGAATTAAGATTTTAAGTATCCCGCCTATCCCTTTCTTTAAAGGTAGTAAAAGCTCGTTCGAAATTTCTATAGAGTCTCCTAAGATTTCATAAGAATTTAATTCAATAAAATTAATGAGTTTTTCATAACTTTGTTCTAAACTTTCAAAAGAATCTTTGTGAAGAATTGTAGCAAATTTAGCTTTTTCAGATATGGTTTTACTGGGAATATTGAGTTCTTCGGGAATTAATATTCCCAAATTTTTTAGCTTGAAAAAATCTCTTTTTTTTAAATTTTCTATATCGACACCGCCGATATATTTTTTGTTTTTTAAATTTAAATTTTTTTCAAGCTTAAATAGATTATTATATGCCTTTCCTACTTCAATTCCAGAAAAAGAATCTTCAATATCTACTAAAACTGCTCTAAAAGGACCTTCAGAAACTATTGAAGGAAGCATCTCTTTTAAATTTGAAATTTTTTTAAATTCTTCTTGCTTTTCTTGAATGATTTTTCTAGTTTTTTTAAATTCTTCTATCTTTTTACTCAGTATTTTTTCCTTAGAATTAAGAAATTCAATACTTTCTTCAATATTTTTACTATTAGTATATATTTTTATATCCTCAAGTGAAAATCCAGATTTTTTTAAAATTATTATAAAATAGAGCTTAAATATTTGGTGAAAAGAGTAATATCTGTAACTGTTTTCTTGATCCACATAATCCGGTTTTAAAAGATTGATATGATCATAATGTATAAGGGTTCTATTTGAAATATTGAATAACTTTGCAATTTCACCTATTTTATATCCTTTTCTCATAAAAACCTCCTAAATTTATCTTGACATTATCGTTAACGATAAGCTTTATACTATAGTAGCATATAAATTTGAATTAACAAAATTATTAAAGGAGAAATATGAATACTGAAAAAAATACTTTTGAAAACGATTGTATGAAAAGCTTGTTTTTTAAATTTGCTTTTCCTAGTGTTACAGGGATGTTAGTTGTTGCGATACAAACTATGATTGATGGAATATTTATCGCAAATTTTTTAGGAGCAAAGGGACTTGCTGCAGTCAATTTATCGATGCCTCTTATATCTTTTTTTATAGGTGTATCTTTAATGATAGCATCAGGAGGTGCTGTAATTGCTGGGACTTATTTAGGAGATGGGAAAAAGAAAAAAGCAGACGAAGTAACATCATTTACTTTTTTAGTTTATCTTGGAATAATTGGATTTTTATCTGTCGTATCTCTAATTTTTCTTCCACAAATTATGAATTTTTTAGGAGTCAATGAAGGTCTAGTTCATTATGTGAAACCATATCTTTCGGTGATGATTCTTATGAGTTTACTGTGTAATGCTCCTATTATGACTGAAACTTTTATGAGAGTAGCAGGAAGACCGAATCTTACATTTTTGAGTGGAGGCGTTTGTCTTTTAGGAAATGTTATTATGGATTATCTTTTTTTAGTGAAATTTAATCTGGGAATGACAGGAGCTGCAACTGCTACCTGTATTGCTAATGCTATTGGAGCCCTAGTTCTTATAGGATTTTTTAAATTTGAAAAACCTAGCGGTGATATAAAACTATTAAAAGATATACTTTACAATGGAAGTTCTGAAATGCTTACACTGGTTTCATCATCTGTAACTATTTATACTTTTAATCTTGCTGTTATGAAAAGTATTGGAGAACTTGGTATTTCTGCTCTTACTGTAGTTTTTTATATGAATTCGCTCGTGAATATATCTCTTTATGGACTTGGCTCAGCAATTCAGCCTATAGTATCTTATAATCTTGGAGCTAAAAGAATAAAAAATATATATGAGGTTTTAAAAATAAGTGTTTTATGTGGTGGAGTAGTAGGAATCATATCTTTTATTTTTCTGAGATTTTACAGCACACCTCTTATTGAGACATTTGCAAAGGGAAATTCGACTTTAGCTTCCCTTACTCAAGAAGTTATCACTTATTTTACTTTTGCTTATATTTTCTCATTTCTCAATGTTATTTCAGGGGCTTTTCATACAGCGATAGGAAAACCATTTGAATCCGGGCTAATTTCCTTATCTAGATCTATAGTTTTTGTGGTTATTCCCTTATTGATTCTTCCAATTTTTTTTGGAAATATAGGAATATGGTTAGCTACACCTGTAGGAGAATTTAGCTGTCTTTTTCTGAGTCTTCCTCTTATGCTAAAATCGTTGAAAAAAATTGAATTTGATTCTTTGAAAAGCTTTTCACAAATATGAACTTCAA
>JBOFFH010000039.1:0-8812 GCA_051648485.1 Fusobacteriaceae bacterium | reverse complement strand
ATTACCAATAATGAAGTCATTATTAACAGAATTTAATTTTGCATGTCTTTGAAAAGCTAATCCAAGTCCTAATTCTAATCCAGGTAATTGATGAACTGGATACATGTACTCAGCAGCAACTTCAAATCCAAATCCTTTTCCATTTTTATCATTTAAATTTAATCCAGCTAATTGAGAAGATGATTCTGCTCTATCGTATCTTGGATCAATGTCGCCACCAACTCTTAATGTTAAATAAGGGCTTGGCATTGGAGCTACATAGGCCTGAACAACAGGTTCTGCTACTACAATTGGAGCAGGAACTGCTTCTTTTGCAAATGCTAAAGATGATAATGCTAATAATCCTAATAAAACTTTTTTCATATTTTTCTCCTAAGAATATTTATTTATTGTTTTTAATAATACATTACGCAAGTTTACATAAAACAAGTGAAATAATCAATAAAAAGATCGAAAATATTCAAGAAAATTTATAGAAATATAATTTTATTTTTTTCTATATTCAGTAACGCTTCCTAAAATAACATTTTCTTTTGCTCCTGTAGCTGATTTTGTATTAGATGGATTTCCATGTAAAGTTTCATTAGCCAAAATAGCAAAAGCTATTGCTTCTTTTGAATTAGAGTTTATACCAAATTCTTCTCCTGTGAGAACTTTATGCTGAGGTAATAGTTCTTTTAAAAAGTTCATAAGAGTTTTATTGTAGCTTCCACCTCCAGCAATAATAATTTCATTGATTTCATGAACTGGAAAAATATATTTTTCATAGTGATAAGCGATTGTTTTTGCAGTGAACATAGTTGCTGTGGCAATAAGGTCTTCTGCAGAAACACCAGAAAAATTTTGAATCAAATTTTTGACATAATGTTCTCCAAAAATTTCTCTTCCAGTACTTTTAGGAGGAGAAATTTCAATGTATTCATGAGCCATCATAAAATCTAAAATCTCTTTAGAAACATTTCCTAAAGCTGCGATTAAACCATCTTTGTCATAATTTTTTTTGAAAAAAATCTTGCAAAGTTCATCTATTATCATATTTCCAGGACCTGTGTCAAAAGCTGAAACCTCATCTAAAGTACAATTTTTAGGAAGTAGAGTAAGATTTCCTATACCACCAATATTTTGAAAAATTCTACCTTTCTCTTTATCAGAAAAAAGTAGATATTCAGTAAATGGTACCAAAGGAGCTCCTTGCCCTCCAGCAGCCATATCCATAGAACGAAAATTAGAAACAACAGTAGTTTTAGTCTCATAGGCTATTACAGCAGGTTCTCCAAGCTGAAGAGTAGAAGCAAAATAGTTTTCATTTTTAAAAGGTATATGCCAAATTGTTTGTCCGTGAGAACCTATGAAATCTAAATTTTCTATAGTGAATTTAGCAAGTTTACAGATTTTTTTTACTGCATCACTAAAAATATATCCAAGTTCAAAATTTAAAGAACAAATAAAATCTGAAGAAGAAGTGCTGGGATTGCAAGCTAATTTTATTTTATTTTCTAATTCGAACGGCATAGAAAAACTTTCGAAAGCTAAAGTATTGATTGTAGTATTTTTTCCAAATCCTGTTATTTCTAAAAGTACAGCATCGACACCATCTAAAGATGTCCCAGACATAAGACCAACACAATATTTTTTATTCATATGATTCTCCTAAATAGTTAGTAATATTGAGATAAAAAAAGAGAGGAGATTAGTATAAACTAGATCATCCTCTCTTTAAAATTAAGCTGTATAAAATAAACCTGCTCCAGGTCCTAGTGGTAATCCTAAAAAGTACCATCCAAGAAGTAAGACTGTCCAACCAAGCATGAAAATTAGTGAATAAGGAAGCATTGTAGAGATAAGAGTTCCCATTCCAGTTTTTTTATCATATTTTTGTGCAAAAGCAACAATAACTGCAAAGTAAGACATAAGAGGTGATATTATATTTGTAGTTGAATCCCCTATTCTATAGGCTACTTGAGTAAATTCAGGAGATAATCCAAGTCTCATCAACATTGGAATAAATACTGGAGCCATAATAGCCCATTTAGCAGAAGCTGATCCCATAAATAGATTTATAAATCCTGTTAGGATTATAAATGCAATTATTAAAGGGAAACCTGTAAGTCCAATAGATTGTAAACCGTCTGCACCTCTAACTGCAAGAATAGTTCCAAGGTTAGTATAGCTAAAGTAAGCTATAAATTGAGCAGCAGCAAAAGCAAGTGCTAAGTAGCCACCCATTGAAGACATAGCATCTCCCATAAGGTTAGCAACATCTTTATCATTTTTAATAGTTTTAGCACCCATTCCATAAGCTACACCTGGAATTAGGAAAAAGAACATAAGTGTAGGTACTAAACCTTTGTTTGTCCAAGGTATTAAAGAACCATTTTCTCTTAAAATTCCATTTGTAGGCAAAGTCATGAACAACATAATACCTATAAATATAGCAAAAGATATACCTGCCCATCTAAGACCTTTTTTTTCATTTTCTTTTAAATCGTCGAAATCAACTTCTGCACTTCCAGTATATTTTCCAAGTCTAGGTTCAACAATTTTTTCAGTAACAAGAGTTCCTAAAATTGTGATAACAAAAGTAGAAATTGCTAGAAAATACCAATTAGAAGTTGGTGATACAACATAATCTGGATTTAAAAGTTTTGCAGCTTCAGTAGAAAGACCAGATAAAAGTGGATCAATAGTACCAACTAATAGGTTAGCAGAGAATCCACCAGATACTCCAGCAAAAGCAGCAGCAATACCTGCTAATGGATGTCTACCAAAAGATAGGAAAATAATAGCTCCTAATGGAGTAAGCACAACATAACCTGCATCTGAGGCAACGTTTGACATAATACCTGCAAATACTACCATAGCAGTAATTGACTTACGTGGTGTAGCTAAAACAACTTTACGGATAACAGCACTCATAAGTCCAGTTCCTTCACATACTCCAACTCCAAGAAGTGCTACAAGTACAGTTCCTAAAGGTGCAAAGCTAGTAAAGTTTTTAACCATAGAGTTAATCATGTAACGAATACCTTCAGCATTCATTAAAGATTTAGCACTGATAGTAACTTCTTGACCTGCTCTAGTATAAGTTACTGTAGAACCAATTGAAGAAAAAATACCCGAAAGTGCAATGATTACTAATGAAAAGATTGCAAATAGTGTTACCGGATGAGGAAGTTTATTTCCTCCAACTTCTACGAAATTTAGAAATTTATTGAAAAAACCTGATTTTTTTTGTTCCATTTGTCCCCCTTAAATTAAAAATATGGTATAATAAAATTAAATAATATTATTATTATATGAAATTATTGTAAAAATGTCAATTAATAATACAGTTAATTGATTAAAATAGGGAACAGTAATAATATTATTATGTAGAAATATTATAAAAATGTCAATTAATAATACAGTCGATTGATCAAAATAGGAGGGGGTAATGTTAGTACTAAATGGGAAAAGTGCCTGTGAAGGTATATCAATAGCAGAAGTTTTTGTAGAAAAAAAAGAAGAAGTTGAAATAGAAAAAAAGTATATCCCTGTAGAAGAATTGGAGATGGAAATAGAACGTTGGAAAGTCTCTATGAAAAAATCAAAAGAAGATATATTAGAATTGAAAAAAAAACTTTTTGGAAAAATTGATAATAAAGAGTTAGATATTTTAATGGCTCATGTAATTATGTTAGATGATCCTATGTATGTGGAGGATATAGAAAAATATTTAAGGAAAAATCTTGTTAATGCAGAATACGCTGTTAAAAAAATTTCAGAAAAATATATAAATCTTTTTGAAAAACTTCAAGATCCGGTATATGCTCAAAGAAAAGCAGATATAAAAGATATTTCAGAAAGAATTTTATCAAATTTATTGATGAGAGATAATTCTATAGAAAATATGAACAATAAAATATATGTAGGAGTTGAAATTAATCCTTCTACGATTTTAAAATGTCACAATGAAAATATAAAATTTAAAGGATTAGTATTAGAGCACGGAGGTGAAACCTCACATGCAGCTATTTTAGCAAAAACATTAGGGGTTCCAACTTTAATGGGTGTTAGCAATCTTTTTGATAAAACAATTAAAGGCTTGGTTGTTTTAGATAGTAGAAAAGAAAATGAAAAAATGATAATATCCCCAGATTTAGAAACTTTAGAAAAATATAAAGTGTTAAAGATATCAAATGATAAAAAAAATCTAGAAATAGAAAAAGCCAACTTTTATCGTGGAGTAACAAAAGATGGAGTTGAGATAGGAATAAATTTAAATGTGGGTGGAAAATTAGATCTTATAGATATAGAAAAATATAATCCTGATGGAATAGGTCTTTTAAGAACTGAAATGATGTACATGGAGGCGAAATCACTTCCAAGTGAAGAAGAGCAGTTTGATTTTTATAAAAAATTAATAGAAAAATTTACACCAGAAAAAGAAATAATAATAAGAACTTTAGATATTGGTGCAGACAAGATGTTGTCTTATCTTCCTATGGAAAAAGAAGAAAATCCCTTTTTAGGTGTTAGAGGAATAAGGTATAGTTTGAAAAATATTCCTGTTTTTAAGTCTCAAATAAAAGCGATACTTCGTGTAGCAAATGGGCGAAATGTAAAAATTATGTACCCTATGGTAACAAAGCTTGAAGAGATAAGAAAAGCTAAAGAGATAGTTGAAGAGTGCAAGCTAGAATTAAAAAAGATAGGAAAAGAATATAAAGAAAATATTCAACAAGGAGTAATGATAGAAGTTCCATCTTCAATAATAATGGCAGATGTTTTTTCTACAGAAACTGATTTTTTTAGTGTTGGAAGCAACGATTTGACTCAATATATCTTGGCAGCAGATAGATTATCAAAAGAACTGTCTGAACTTTATGATTCTTATGAACCTTCAGTTTTAAGACTTATATACCATGCTGCTAATTCGATTAATTTAGCAGGAAAGAAAATTTCAGTTTGTGGAGAGTTAGCCGGTGAAGAGTTGGGTGTTTTAGCTCTTTTAAGTTTAGGGATAAAAGATTTTAGTATGGTAAGATCTTCTTTAGGAAAGATAAAAAAAATGCTGAAAGATATAGAGTTTTATAAACTAGAAGAGTTAAGAAAACAGATTTTAGTGAGTGAAGATGGAAAAGAAGTGAAAAAAACACTAAATAACTATTTAAAAAATATCAAAATAGAGGTATAATAGATAGATATAACAAATTAAGGAGTAAAAAATAATGAAAAGTATAGATGTGAAAATAAAAAATAAAGCAGGACTTCATGCAAGACCTTCTTCTCTTTTTGTCCAATTGGCTTCACAATATGACTCAGATATTTTGGTGAAGTGTGAAGATGAAGAAGTAAATGGGAAAAGTATAATGGGATTGATGCTTTTAGCTGCTGAACAAGGAAGAATTTTGACTTTAGAAGCAGACGGTAGTGATGAAGATGAACTTTTAGAAGTTTTAAAAGATTTAGTAGAAGAGAAGAAATTTAACGAGGAGTAATGATGCAAGTAATAAGAGCTGAAAAAATGGGCTTTTGTTTTGGAGTTAAAGAGGCCATAGAAACTTGTTATAAGTATACAAACCGTATAAAAGAAGGAAAAAGAATATATATATTAGGAATGCTAGTTCACAATGAACATGTGACTCAAGAGATGGAAAACTTAGGTTTTTTAAAGATTACAGAAGAAGATATTCTTGAAGAAAAAGTTGAATTGACTGAAAATGAAATTGTAATAATAAGAGCTCATGGAACAAAAAAAAGAATTTATGAGAAATTAAAAGAAAAAAATGTTATAATTGAAGATGGTGCTTGTATTTTTGTTAAAAATATTCGTGAAAAACTTTTACAGTTGGTAAAAGCAGGAAATACCATCATTTTTTTAGGTGATAAAAATCATCCAGAAGTAGAAGGGATAATATCTTTTACTGAAAATGTTCTAACTGTCAAGAATTTAGAGGAACTAAAAAAGTTGAAAATAGATAGTGAAAAAAAATATGCTCTTTTAACTCAAACAACTTTGAACAAAGAAAATATTCAAGAAATAAAAAAATACTTGGAAAATACTCACTTGAATGTTACTATATTCAATAAGATATGTGGTGCAACTTCTGAAAGACAAGATGCTGTAAGAAAACTTGCCCAGGAAGTAGAGTTAGTTTTAATTGTTGGAGATAAAAAAAGTTCCAATACTCAAAAGCTTTTTGAGGTATCTTCAAAAATAAATCACAATACTAAATTAATAAGTGACTCAATAGATTTAGACAAACAATGGTTTCAAGGATTAAAAAAAATAGGCATCACAGCTGGAGCATCAACCCCAGATAAGATAATAAGTAAAATAGAAAATATAATTAAGGAGGAATTTTAATGTCTAACATGGAAAATTACAATGAATTTGAGGCTTTGCTAAACGAGTACCTTCCACCAGAGGAAAAGGGGAGGGTAAGAGTTCTAGCCAAAATTTCTCAAGTTGACAGAAACTTTTCGTATTTAGATGCAGCAGGACAACCTACTGCTATCAAAGTTAGAACTGAAGAGTTAACAGGATATAATTTAGGAGAGGAAATAGAAGTTCTTTTAATTGGAGAAAGTGAAGATGGAGAATTTTTAATCGGTTCTAGAAGAAGATTAGAGATGGAAGAAGGGCTTAAAGCTATAGAAATAGCTTTTGAAGCTAAAGAAATCTTGAAATGTAGAATAATGAGAAAGATAAACGGAGGATATATTCTTGAATTTATGAAACAACAAGGATTCTTACCAAACTCATTATCAGAGATCTCTTTAAGAGACTCAGAAGCAGCTGTTGGAACTGAAATAGAAGTTTTAGTAAAAGATATAAAAGCTGACAAAAAAGGTAAAAGAGTTACATTCTCTAAGAGAGATATAACTATGTTAAAAGGTGCAGAAGAGCTTGAAAAAATCAAAGTTGGAGATGTTATTGAAGGAACTATAGGAGATGTTTTAGAGTTCGGAATTAACGTAAGATATGGAGCTTTAAGAGGGTTTGTACATATTTCTGAAATTTCTTGGAAAAAAATAGATGGTCTAAAAGAGATTTTCAATATAGGAGATAAAATAACTGCAAAAGTTTTATCTATTGATACTGAAAAGAAAAACTTAAAATTATCTGTAAAAGCTTTAACTAGAAATCCATGGGAAGTTGCATCAGAAATTTTAAAAGCTGAACAAGTTATATCTGGAAAAGTTACAAGAATATTACCTTATGGAGTTTTTGTAGAAGTAACAGAGGGAGTAGAAGGTTTAGTTCATAGTTCTGATTTCTCTTGGAACAAAAAGAAAATAAATGTAAATGATTATGTAAAAGCAGGAGATACATTAACTGTTAAAATTGTAGAGTTTGATCCAAATGGAAGAAAACTTAAGCTTGGAATAAAGCAACTTTTAGTAAATCCATGGGAAACAGCTGCAGATAAATTTGCAGTAGGAACAAAATTAAAAGGAAAAGTTTTAGATGTTAAAAACTTTGGTCTTTTCATAGAAGTTGAAAATGGAGTAGATGCTTTTGTTCATCAGTCAGATGTTTCATGGCCTGGACAAGAAAACAAAATAAAATCAGGAGACAATGTAGAGTTTGTTGTAACTGAATTAAATACAGAAGAAAACAAAATAAAAGGAAGCATAAAAGCCTTAGAAAAAAGTCCAACTGAAAAAGCTCTTTTAAACTATAAAGTTGGAGATATAGTAGAGAGAGAAATAAAAGCTATAATGGATTTTGGAATGTTTGTAAATCTTGAAAAGAATTTAGATGGATTTGTTCCAGCTCAATTAGCTTCTAAAGAATTTGTAAAAAACTTAAAAGAAAAATTCACTGTAGGACAAAAAGTTAAAGCTGAAATTATCGAAATTGATAATGAAAAGAAAAAACTTAAACTTTCTATGAAAAAAATAGAATTAGATGCAAACAAAGCAGAAGAAAGAGAATTAATAGAAAAATATTCAACATCTGAATCTAAATAAATAAAATTAAAGGAGCTGCAAGATAAAATTGACTTGTAGCTCCTTTTTAATTGAAAAAAAATGGTTAATATGCTAAAATGTTGAGTGAATTAGTAAAAAAAGAGGTGGAAGATGTTAAAAATAATTTTAGTAATAGCGATAGGTTCTTTGATAGGGTGGGTAACCAATTATATAGCTATAAAGATGTTGTTTAGACCCTATGTAGAAATAAATTTAATATTTTTTAAAATACAGGGTGTTATCCCTAAAAGAAGGCATGAAATAGGAGTTAGAATTGCTAAAACGGTGAAAGAAAATATTATCTCAATGAAAGATATTGTGTCATCTTTAGACAAAAATGAGTTGGGAGAAGATTTAGAAAAAACAATAGACTCTTTAATCAAAGGAAAAGTAAAAAAAGAAATAGTAGAAATATTTCCTATGGCTGCAATGTTTTTAAGTGAAAGTGTTGTAGAAAAAATAGAAAATTCTATAAAAAGAATAATAATGAACAATAAAGATCAAATATTCAGTGAAATTTTCTCATCTTTGGAAGAAAAAGTTGATTTTGAATCGATAATAATAAAAAATATAGATAATTTTTCTCTTGAAGAGTTAGAAAAAATAACATTTAGCTTGGCTAAAACAGAACTAAAACACATTGAAGTAATAGGAGCAATATTAGGTGGGTTAATAGGAATAATTCAAGTGGTTATAACTATGTTTATGTAGGTAGGAGGAAAATGGAAGAGAGAGTTTTAAATTCAGCAGAATTATATGGCGAAGGAGAGATGCAAAAAAATCTACGTCCTAAAACTATGGCTGACTATATAGGACAAGAAACTTTAAAAGAAAAAATGAATATATACATAGA
>JBOFFH010000038.1:0-2002 GCA_051648485.1 Fusobacteriaceae bacterium | reverse complement strand
TTCCAACGACAAATTAATCTCTCAGCTGTTCTTCGGTTAAATCCTAAATGCTCTAACCAAGCTCCAAAAACTCCATTTTTATTATTAGCATACTTCTCGTTTGCCTCAGCTAAAATCTCTCCTAGCTCAGTATGATAACAATTTTTTTTCCTGTGAAGTCTTTGTTCGTAATCTTGCAAGTCTATTCTCATTTGACTATCTTCAATTAGATCATAATTAAAATTCTTCTCAGAAAAATTTATCTCTTCTTTCTCTACTGCCACAATCTCATACTCTTTTTTCTCTATTATGATAACTTCTTCTATTTTTTTTTCTACTTCTTTTTCTTTGAAATCAGCTTTTTTTAATCTATCTAAAACCCCTTTATTTACAGTTGGCTTAGCCATTTATTATTCCCCCTATAATTTCAGTGTAAATATCTTGGATGTCACTAGCTTTTTGTGCTGAAGTTTCAAAGATAGTTTTCCCTTTTTCTGCTAATTGCTCTTCTATTACACTTTCAGGAATAGGAAGAGTTAATTTTACCCCTGTATCTTGGAAAAAAGCTTTTAGTTCTTCATAATATTCTTTTGATATTTTAGTATTTCTAACTAAATTAGGAACTACTTGTGTTATCTTTTTTCCCTCTGTTTTTTCTATAAGTCTTGTAATACCTGCTGTACTTAACTTATCTAATTTTATAGGAACTATAATTTCATCTGTAATATCTAGTATTACTTCATTTAAAACATTAAATACTGGAGCACAGTCCACTATAATATAGTCATAGTCTAATCTTAATTTTTGAAAAGCTATTCTTATTTTTTCCTTCATACTATTTCCAAAAATATCTGTTTCTACAGGAATATACTTCAAATTTTCTCTTATTTGAACTCCTACTTCTTCACCTGTTTGAATATAGTGTTTTAGACCTTTCCCACCATCAAACCACTCTCCAAGAAGAATTAAACTATCATTTTGAGAATCTGTTGTCAACAATACTACTCTATTTTCCAAAAGAGCTAATCCGTGAGCAATATTTTTAGAAAGAGTAGATTTCCCGACTCCCCCCTTATTATTTTTCAATGCTATTATCTTCCCCATTATGCCTCCAAACTCCATTTTTTCATTATTTCATCGAACTTTTTTGTTATTAATTTCTCTGTTACTACCTCTAATCTTACAAGCTCTTGAGCCACTTCCATTCTTAATTTTAGCTCTTGTTCTTCATCAAAGCCATATACTATAGACATTACTTTAGTTTTTTCTTTTAATAATTCACTTATTCTTTTATTATCTAAAGTTTTTTCAACAATATTTTCTTCGATTAAAACTTTAACTGGTTCAGCTTTTTCTACCACTAAATTTTCAGTTCTCACTAAATCTCTATTCAGTGATAAATTATCTTTTGTGCCCTCAACAGTTACATTTCCGCTAATTCGACCTAATAGTGAGCCCACATCTCTTCTTTTTTCTCCAGCTTCAAAGATTGGTTCAATCTCGACTTGTTCAGGTTGGGACATAGTTTGAGGCTCATTAGATTTTACCACTAATTGACTCTCAATAACCATCTTTTTTCCACTAAAATATTTAACTTCTTTTAAATACTCAGCAATCAAAGCTAATTTAGCTCTTTCAAAACTACTTTTTACGCTTTTAGTGGTATTTCCCCCAGCTTTAGTTATATAATCGCTATAAACTATTTTCTCTATTTTAGATTGTTCTTCTTCTGGTAGAGAAAGATATTTAGCTTTCATGGCTTCCTTATTTTTCTGTTCTTGGGATTCCTGCAATTTAATTTCAAGCTGCTTTGACTCTAATTTAGCTTTTTTCTCTTTAGCCAACTCCTCTTTGTCCAGCTGCCATAACCATCAACTTAAGATATATATAAAGATTTTGAATTTAGTCAATCTAATTTTCAGATCTTTTTTCTTTTGTCAAAGCTTGAATACTCAATTTTTAGATATCACAAAATAGAAAAGCCTTAGCTTTTCAAAAAAAACTATGAATTTTCCTTGTTAAG
>JBOFFH010000037.1:0-2049 GCA_051648485.1 Fusobacteriaceae bacterium | reverse complement strand
CTGAACTATTTGTTAGCTCTGATAACCAAAGAGCTGACTATCCTAGATTCTTCAGAAAGTTAGAAACAAAGTTAGCTAAGGCAGGGAGAGAGCTTTCAAGAAAGAAAAAACTCTCATCAAACTGGGAAAAAGCTAAAATTAAACTGGCGAGAATCCATCAATATATTAAAAATAGCAGAAAAGATTTTCTTCATAAACTATCAAGAGAGCTAGTAACAAGATACAATGCAATATGCCTTGAAGATTTGAATATGCAAGGTATGGGAAAAGCTCTAAAATTTGGAAAATCAGTTGCTGATAATGGTTGGGGAATGTTCACAACTATGCTCAAGTATAAATCTTTTTTTGATGGAAAACAGGTAGTAAAGGTGGATAAGTTTTTCCCATCATCTAAAACCTGTTCAGTTTGTGGTACAAAAAAAACTGAGTTGCATCTATCAGAAAGAGTATTCAATTGTGAAAATTGTAACTCAGAAATAGATAGAGACCTAAATGCAAGTATAAATATCCGTGAAGCTGGAAACAAATTACTAGCTTACTAGGACGATAAGAGAAAGTCGATAAAAAATCAACAGAAAGTAACAAATAAAATAATAAATCAGGGTAGGAACTCCCCGACGAGCGTAATCAATATATCTAAGATAACTTAGGTACTTCTTACGAAGCCCCCACTTCAAAAATCATAGATTTTAAGTGGTGGGTGGTTCACTTTGAATTCTTATTGATTACTAATCTTTTTCCATCACCCATTTCCACAATTTGAGTACGAGCATCTTCATAAACTATTCTATGAGTTGCTCTGGTATTTCTAGTATAATTTTGATTATATCCATCGTTATAATTGCTATTTCTATAATTTTGGTTCATATTATTTCCATATTTGTTATGAGCATTTTGAACTACTCTATCCATTTCATAACCTCTTCTAATATCTCTGTCAGCTCTATACATTCTGTTGGCATGTCCTATCTCAGTATCATTTAGAAGAATAAGTCCACCAGCTATCATAGCAGCTCTAGAACCCGTACTTCTGTTTCCCCACCAGCTTGAAAAACTCAGTGTAGACATCCCTATTAGCATTATTATTAAAATTATTTTTTTCATCCATCTCTCCTTTTTGACCAATTGGTCATTTAATATATTTTACTATTTTTTTAACAAAATTGCAATTTTTTTTTAAAAGGTAACATATGTTACTGATTTTTTTTAAAAAATAAGTTATCATTTAGTTATAAAAATTTATGGAGGTTGCAAATGATTGATTTAAAAAAATTCAATAAAATTGGAGAAACTCCTATTATGAATGAAGACAATGTTTTTCCTGATATCTTAAAAGATCACATGACACCAAAAGGAAAATGGGGATATATCGTTGTAGAATCTGGAGAATTAGAATATGAATGGATGGACACAAAAGAGATTTTAAAAGGGACTCCTAAAACACCTATACTAATTGAACCTGAAAGACTTCATAGAGTTATTCTTACAGGACCTGTTAAATTTAAAGTTGAATTTTACAAGTTAATAGAACCAATTATACCTGAAGACTATTCTAAGAATGTTTTAAGACCTGGAGAAAAATTTTTAGACTCAAAAATTTAACGGTTTAAGAAATAAGCGTTATATTACTATAAAAATAGAAAGACAGCCTATTAACTGTCTTTCTATTTCAATATATTCTTTTATTAATTTGTTTTAGCTGGAGCTGCCATCAGCTTTTGCATAGACTCCATATGATTTGTTCTCATATTAATTATTTCAGAATTTAATTTTTCTATTTTTGCAGTATCAGGTTTAGTTGTATTCATAAGTTTTCTAACTTCTATTTGCTTCTCTTGAATAGCGATCATGTTTTTTTCCATAAACATTCTCTGATCAGGTGTTATATTATACATCATTCCATTTCCATTCATCATTCCGTTTCCACCCATCATTCCATTTCCATTTGTTGTTGAGCAATTATTATAATTTCCACCCATCATTCCAGAATTATTGTATGGACTAGCAAATGTTACAGCCGATAAGATAAAAGCTCCTACTAATAATATT
>JBOFFH010000036.1:0-19629 GCA_051648485.1 Fusobacteriaceae bacterium | reverse complement strand
TTTCAAATGTCTAAAACATTTGATAGCTTGGTGAAAATAGCTATGGGGGTACACCTGGTCACATTTCGAACCCAGAAGTTAAGCCCATAAACGCTGAAGGTACTTGGTGGGAAGCTGCCCGGGAGAATAGGAATTCGCCAAGCTTTTTTTTTATTTTTTGTTTTTTTAAGTTTTGTTATCTTTTACAAAAATTTGAAAATATGCTATAATGATGAGATTAATAAATTATATATAGATAAAATATAGAAAATATAGGAGGAAAAAATGATAGGAATAGGAATAGTAGGATTACCGAATGTTGGAAAATCAACACTGTTTAATGCTATAACAAAAGCAGGTGCTGCAGAAGCTGCTAACTATCCATTTTGTACAATAGAACCTAATGTTGGTATGGTTACAGTACCAGATGCAAGAATAGATGAATTATCAAAAATAATAAACCCTCAAAGAGTTGTTCCGGCAACTGTTGAATTCGTAGATATAGCTGGTTTAGTTAAGGGAGCTTCTAAAGGTGAAGGACTGGGAAATAAATTTCTTTCAAATATAAGAGGTACAGCAGCTATTTGTCAAGTTGTAAGATGTTTTGAAGATGAAAATGTAATTCACGTAGCGGGTGGAATAGACCCTATTGCTGATATAGAAGTAATAAATGGAGAGCTTATATTAGCTGATATGGATACTCTAGAAAAAGCTATAGAAAAACATTCTAAACTTGCTAAAAATAAGAATAAAGAATCTATGCAATTGATGCCTATTTTAGAAAAATGTATGGCACATTTAGAAGAAATAAAAATGTTGAAAAATCTAATTCTTAATAAAGAAGAAGAAGATCTTATAAAAATGTACCAATTATTAACTATAAAACCTATGATTTTTGCTGCTAATGTGTCAGAAGATGATTTAGCAACAGGAAATGAATTTGTAGAAAGAGTTCGTGCTTATGCCAAAGATTTAGGTTCAGAAGTTGTAATAGTTTCGGCTAAAGTTGAGGCTGAACTTCAAGAGATGGATGATGAAGAGTCTAAAAAAGAATTTTTAGAAACTTTGGGAGTTGAAGAAGCAGGACTAAATAGATTGATAAGAGCAGGATACAAATTGTTAGGACTTCAAACATACTTTACAGCTGGAGTAAAAGAAATTAGAGCCTGGACTATAAAAATAGGTGACACAGCCCCTAAAGCAGCAGGAGAGATTCATACTGATTTTGAAAAAGGATTCATTCGTGCAAAAGTTGTCGCTTATGAGGAATTTATAAAAAATAGTGGATGGAAAGGTTCACAAGAAGTGGGAATGCTTAGATTAGAAGGAAAAGAATATATAGTAAAAGACGGAGATTTAATGGAATTCTTGTTTAACGTATAAGGGGTATTAAGAAATTATACTTGACAAAACATGAATTTTTTAGTAAAATAACCAAGTGAATATAATAAGGGAGGTTATCTTTGAAACTTAAAATTTATGATTTCAAAGGAGATCTTAACATATTGAATCAGAACTTGAAAATCGATTCTGTCGATGGTTTAGAACTGTTAAAACCTGTTGAAATAAAATATTCTATTAATAAACTTTATGTTGAAGGAATAGGAGACGTTTATGAAATTTCTGGAAATTATTCAGGAATTTTTAGGCAACAATGTGTAAGATGTCTAAAAGAGATTACCCAAGAACTTAATGGAGAGTTTAACTCGAAATTATTAGATCCAAAAAGCTATAAATTATTTATAAAGAATCTAGAAGAGGAAAAAGAAATCGATTTAGAGAGTTGTGAAGAAGCTCTTAATGGAGAGATAGATATAATTGAAATAGTAAGAGAACAAATCTTATTAGATCAAGAACCTTATCCAGCTTGTATTCCAAACTGTGAAGATGATTCGGAAATAGAGAAATATGCTGATAATGGAATAGATCAAAGATGGGCTAAATTATTAAAACTTTAAGGATAAACCTTTAAAAGATTAGGAGGTAATAAGAATGGCGGTACCTAAGAAAAAAACATCGAAAGCTAAAAAGAACATGAGAAGATCTCACCATGCTTTAACAGCAACAGGATTATCAACTTGTGGTAAATGTGGAGCTCCAAAAAGATCTCACAGAGTTTGTCTTGAGTGTGGAGATTACAACGGAAGACAAGTTTTAAAAATAGCTGAGTAATTAAAACTTTAAAAATAAAAAAGGACAAGGTTTATTTCTTGTCCTTTTTTATTTGTTTTAATATATTTGAAAGTATGGTAGAATATAGGAAACCGTTTTAGGAGGTAAGAGATGAAAATAGCCTTAGATGCTATGGGAGGAGATTATGGGCCCATTGAAACAGTAAAGGGTGCTATATCAGCTTTAGAAGAGATTAAATCGTTAAAAAAGATTTATCTTGTAGGAAAAGAAGTTGAGATAAAAAAAGAACTTTCTAAATATGAATATGATAAAAATAAAATAGAAATATATAATGCAACAGAAGTTATCGGTATGGATGAAGATCCTGTTGTGGCTGTAAGAAGTAAAAAAGATTCCTCTATGAATGTAGCTTTAGATTTAGTAAAAAAAGAGCTGGCTCAAGCTTCTGTTTCGGCAGGAAATACAGGGGCACTCATAACAGCTAGTCAATTAAAATTGAAAAGAATACCTGGAATTTTAAGACCTTGTATAGCTACAGTTTTTCCAAGAGAAAAAGGAAATATGGTAGTTTTAGATGTAGGTGCGAATTCAGATTGTAAACCAGAGTTTTTATCTCAATTTGCCTTATTAGGAAGCAAATATGCTGAAATAATTTTAGGAGTAAACAATCCAAAAGTAGCTCTTTTGAATATTGGAAGTGAAAAGGGAAAGGGCAATGAATTGACAAGAGAAAGTTACCATGCCATTCATAATGAAAAAAAAATTAAATTTGTAGGAAATATAGAACCTAATTATCTTTTAAATTCAGATATAGATGTAGTTGTAACTGATGGATATACAGGAAATATTTTATTAAAAGCTACAGAGGGAACAGCAAAATTTATAATAGATTTTTTAAAAAGAGAGATAAAAAAAAGTGTTATAGCTAAAATAGGAGCATTATTGCTAAAACCAATATTTAGAGAATTAAAAAAAAGTATGGATTCATCTGAATATGGAGGAGCAATTTTTATAGGTTTAAATCATATTTCTGTAAAAGCTCATGGAAGTTCGGACTCTAAAGCTATAAAAAATGCTATAAAAGCAGCTTGTAGATTTGTAGAAGCAGATTTTATAGAAAAAATAAAAGAAGAACTAATAAAAAAATAATTCTAAAATTTTAAAGTGTTAAGAGGAGAAAAAACATGAAAAATAAAAGTGCTGGAATAATAGCATTAGGTGCTTATGTTCCTGAAAAAATAATGACAAACTTTGATTTTGAAAAAATAATGGATACAAGTGATGAATGGATAAAATCTCGTACTGGAATAGAAGAAAGAAGATTTGCAGCACCTGAACAAGCAACTTCAGATTTAGCAGTAGAAGCAGCAAAAAAAGCTTTAGAAAATGGTGGAATATCTGCTGAAGAGATTGAACTTATAATAGTGGCAACTTGTACTCCAGATTATCTACTTACTAGTTCAGCTTGTTTAGTTCAAAAAAAATTAGGAGCAATAAATGCAGCTGCTATGGATTTAGGTGCCGCTTGTTCTGGACTTGTATATGCTTTAACAGTAGCTAATTCTATGGTAGTTTCAGGAGTTTACAAAAAAATATTAGTTATAGGTGCAGAAACATTGTCACGTATAATTGATATTGAAGATAGAAATACAGCAGTATTATTTGGAGATGGAGCAGCAGCAGCAGTTGTTGGAGAAGTTGAAGAAGGATATGGAATACTTTCTAGTCATTTGGGGTCAGACGGAGATATAAATGAAACATTAATTGTAAAAGCTGGTGGAAGTAAATATCCTATGACAGAAGAAAGAATGAAAAATAAAGAAAATTATTTAAAGATGAAGGGACAAGAAGTATTTAAATTTGCAGTGAATGCTTTACCTAATGCAACAAAAGAAGCTTTAAAAAAATCAGGTTTATCAGCTGAAAATGTAGATATAGTTATTCCACATCAAGCAAATTCAAGAATAATAGAAACAGCTTCTAAAAAATTAGGAATTCCAATGGATAAATTTTATCTAAATTTAAATAAGTTTGGAAATACTTCTGCTGCATCGATAGGAATCGCGATGGAAGAAGCTTTAAATAAGAACCTTATTAAAAAAGGAGATGTTGTAGCTATCACTGGATTTGGTGGTGGATTAACGTTTGGTTCTTTAATAATGAAGTGGGCATATTAATTAATTGACAAAAAACCAGAATCATTATAAAATAACATGTGTAATATTTTAATTGGAGGAGTTATGTCGAAAATAGCTTTTGTATTTCCAGGACAAGGTACACAATACGTTGGAATGGGAAAAGAATTGTATGAAAAAAATGAAATGGCAAAAAAATATTTTGATGAAATATTTGAAAAATTAGATTTTGACTTAAAAAATATAATGTTTTCAGGAACAGAGGAAGAGTTGAAACAAACAAAAAACACTCAACCTGCAATAGTAAGTATGAGCTTAGTTTTAGAAAAGCTTTTAAAAGATAAAGGAATAAAGCCTGACTATGTTGCAGGACATTCTGTAGGTCAATATGCGGCAATAGGTGCAGCAGGATTTTTATCATTAGAAGAAACTGTAAAGTTAACAGCTTTGAGAGGACAATTTATGAATGAAGTTGCTATCACTACAAATGGTGGTATGGCTGCAGTTATAGGTATGAATTCAGAAAAAATAAAAGAGGTTTTAGCCAGTGTAGAAGGAGTTGTAGAAGCGGTAAACTTCAATGAACCTAATCAAACAGTTATAGCTGGTGAAAAATTAGCAATAGAAAAAGCTTGTACTGCTCTTAAAGAAGCAGGAGCAAAGCGTGCTATACTTCTTCAAGTTTCTGGACCTTTTCATTCTTCACTTATGAAAGAAGCTGGTGAAAAGTTAAAATCAGTTTTAGGAGAGTTCGAATTTAAAAATTCAGAAACTAATTTAATTGGGAATACAACAGGAAACATTGTTGAAAATATAGAAGAGTTAAAAAAAGAAATCTACGAGCAAAGTTTTGGACCTGTAAAATGGGTGGATACAATAAACTTTTTAAAAGAGCAAGGTGTCACTAAAATCTATGAAATTGGACCTGGAAAAGTATTATCTGGTCTTATAAAAAAAATAGATAAAGAAATAGAAGTGAAAAACATAGAAAAGCTTGAAGATTTTGAAAATTTAATGTAAAATTAGACTAGGTTCTATTTACAATATATAGTTTAGAAAATTTTAAAAATTTTTTAAAAAAATAGGAGGAAAAAAATGTTAGATAAGATCAAAGAAATAGTAGTTGAGCAGTTAGGTGTAGAGATGGATCAAGTAACTTTAGAGTCAAACTTCGTTGAAGATTTAGGAGCAGATTCTTTAGATACAGTTGAGTTAATAATGGCTTTTGAAGAGGAATTCGATATAGAAATTCCTGATACAGAAGCAGAAAAAATCAAAACTGTTAAAGATGTTGTAAGTTTTATAGAAGCAACTAAATAGTAGATAAAAAAAAGGGGTATGTTTATACCCCTTTATTTGTATTTATTAGATTTTAAAAATTTGGAGGTATAATAGTGAGAAGAGTAGTAGTAACAGGAATAGGGATGATAAGCTCTTTAGGAAATTCGACAAAAGAGACTTGGGAAAAAATAAATTTAGGTGAAACAGGAGTAGATTATATAACAGCTTTTGATACAGAGAATATGCCTGTAAAAATAGCAGCAGAAGTAAAAAATTTCGATCCTACACAATATGGGATAGAAAAAAAAGAGATAAAAAAATTAGCTAGAAATACTCAATTTGCAATTGCAGCGAGTAAAATGGCGTTGGAGGATTCAGGATTAATAATAGATGAAACTAACAGAGAAAGAGTAGGGGTAATAGTATCTTCAGGTATTGGAGGAATGGAAGTATTTGAAGAACAACATAAAACAATGCTAGAAAAAGGTGTGAAAAGAATATCTCCATTTACTATTCCAGCAATGATTTCAAATATGGCAGCTGGAAATGTGGCTATATACTTAGGAGCTCAAGGTCCAAATAAGGCAGTAGTTACAGCTTGTGCTGCAGGAACACACTCAATAGGAGATGCTTTTGAAACTATAAAATTAGGAAGAGCAGATGCCATGATAGCAGGAGGAACAGAGGCAGCAATAACACCTTTTGCACTAAATGGATTTGCTAACATGAAAGCTCTTTCTACGAGAAATGATTCTCCTAAAACAGCTTCTAGACCATTTACATTGGATAGAGATGGATTTGTAATGGGAGAAGGAGCAGGAGTCCTTATTATTGAAGAGTTAGAATCTGCTAAAGCTCGTGGAGCAAAAATATATGCTGAAATTGTAGGTTACGGAGAAACTTGTGATGCATACCATATAACATCTCCTTCAGAGGGTGGAACAGGAGCAGCTCGTGCTATAAAAATGGCACTAAATGAAGCTAATGTAGACTATAAAAGTGTAGATTATGTAAATGCTCATGGAACTTCAACGCCGGCTAATGATAGAAATGAAACAGCAGCAATAAAATCTGTTTTTGGTGAACATGCTAAAACTTTAGTTGTGTCTTCAACTAAAGGAGCAACAGGACACTGTTTAGGAGCAGCAGGAGGAATAGAAGCAGGATTCTTAGCACTGGCAATTAAAGAGGGAATTATTCCGCCAACTATAAATTATGAAACACCAGATTCTGAATGTGATTTAAACTATGTACCAAACAAAACTATAAGTAAAGAGATAGAAGTAGGAATCTCAACTTCTCTTGGTTTTGGTGGACACAATGGTGTAATTGCTATGAGAAAATATAGATAAAATGGAGAAAAATATGGGAAAAAAAATAGAGAAGAAAATAGATAAAAAAACAGAAATTTTAAATAATTTAAATCTTTTAGAAGAAAAAATAGGATACACATTTCAAGATAGAAATCTTCTCAAAAATTCCCTTCTCCACAGATCTTTTGGAAATGAAAATAAAAGATATAAAAATATAAGTAATGAAAGAATGGAGCTTTTAGGAGATGCTGTTCTAGATTTAGTTGTTACAGAGTATTTATATAAAAATTTTGCTAACTCATCTGAAGGTGAGTTAGCAAAAATAAAAGCAATGGCAGTAAGTGAGCCAGTTTTAGCTAAAATTTCCAAAGATTTAGGATTAGGAGAATATCTTCTTTTAAGTAAAGGAGAAGAAATGACAGGTGGAAGAGAGAGAAGTTCAACTTTAGGAGATGTTTTTGAAGCTGTTTTAGGTGCGGTTTATTTAGATTCTACTTTTGAAGTAGTTAAAGTGGTAGCTTTGAAACATATAAAACATAGAGTGGATAACATAGAGAGAAAAGAGGAAATAATGGATTATAAGACGATACTTCAAGAGTATGGTCAAAAAGAGTATAAATTAGTTCCTAAGTATGAACTTATAAATGAAACAGGACCTGATCATAAAAAAACTTTCGAAATTGTAGTAAAAATTGGAGACAGTATTAGTGGTTTTGGAATTGGAAATAATAAAAAATTTGCTGAGCAAGCAGCAGCTAAAGATTTAGTTGAAAAGCTAGGAGTAAAAACTAATGAAGCATTATAATATACCTATTTTTATAAATCACGTGGGTTGTCCTAACTCATGTGTTTTTTGTAGCCAAAATAAAATTAATGGAGTAGAAACAGATATAACTCCAGAAGAAGTAAAAAAAATAATAGAAGAATACTTAGAATATTTACCCAAAGAGAGTATAAAAGAAGTAGCATTTTTCGGTGGAACATTCACTGGAATCTCTTTTGATTTACAAAAAGATTATTTAGAAGTTGTAAAACCTTTTATAGATTCAGGCATAATAAACGGAATAAGATTGTCTACTAGACCTGACTGTATAGACCACAAAATATTAATTCAGTTAAAAAAGTACGGAGTAAGGGCTATAGAATTAGGAGTTCAATCGTTGAATCAGAAAGTATTAGATTTAACTGAAAGAAATTATCCAGTAGAAGCAGTAGAAAAATCAGCAAAACTGATAAAAGAATACGGAATTCAATTAGGAATTCAGCTTATGATAGGTCTTCCAGGTTCAACTGAAGAATCAGATTATGAATCAGCTATAAAAACAGTAGAATTAGGACCCGAGATGGCTAGAATATATCCTACTTTGGTACTTTCGGGAACTAAAATGGAGAAGATGCATAAAGATGGAGAATATAAAGCAATCACTTTAAAAGAGGCTGTAGAAAGAACAGTGAAAATATATTCTTTGTTAGAAAAAAACAATATAAAAGTTATAAGAGTGGGATTGCAACCATCTGAAGATTTGAGAAAAGAAGGGGTAATAGTGGCAGGACCTTTCCATCCAGCTTTTAGAGAACTTGTAGAGGGAGAGATATTTTATAAGTTTTTAAAAGAAATCGAAAAAGTAGAAAAAAAAGTAGAAATATTAGCTAACGAAAAAAATATTTCTAAAATAATAGGAATAAATGCAATAAATAAAGAAAAAATTAAAAAACTGAATGTAAAAATAGATAAAAATTTAAATTTAGAAACTTTTACAATAAATGATAAAAAATATACGAGAAAAGAGATTTTAAAAAGGATATTAAATGAAGAAAATTGTAATAAGTAAAGATGATTTTGGATATAAAGCAGCCGTATTGGAAGATGAAAAAGTTATAGAAATTTTAGTACAATTAAATGGAGATGGAGAAACTAATGGAAATATTTATAAAGGAAAAGTATCCAATGTTTTAAATGGTATAGGAGCAGCTTTTATAGATATAGGACTTGAAAAAAATAGTTTTCTTTATTTAGAAAATATAAAAGAGTTCATTAAAGCTGAACAACAATTAATAGTTCAAGCTATAAATGAACCTCAAATGAATAAAGGAGTTAGGGTTTCTACAGAATTCAATATATCGGGAAAATTATTAGTTTTGATGCCCAATAATACTAATATTGCTATTTCTAAAAAAATTATAAATTTAGAAGAGCGTATGCGACTTGAAAAGTTGATTTTACAAATAAAACCTGACAATATGGGAGTAATAATAAGAACAGAAGCAGACTCTAAAACAGTTTTTCACTTTGAAAGAGAGATGGCTTATCTTATAAATAAGTGGAGAAGCGTAGAGGAAAAAATAGCAAAAAGTAAAGTAGGCGATATTGTTTATAACGAAAATGACTTAATAACTAAAATTTGTAGAGATATATTCAATGGCGAAACAAAAGAAATTATTATTAATAACAGAGAAACATATTGGGAAATTTTGAATTACCTACATGCTTTTGGGGATGGAGATTTAAAAAGAAGAGTGAGACTTTATGAAGAAGAAGAGCAAGATATTTTTGATAGATACAACATAACTGAAGTTATTAAAAGTGTTATGAAAAAAGATGCTGAATTAAAATGTGGTGGAAATCTTGTGATACAAACTACTGAGGCTCTTACGAGTATAGATGTAAATACAGCAAGAAACATAGGTAAAACAAATTCAGAAGAAACTATATTCAACACGAATATAGAAGCAGCAGAAGAGATTCCAAGACAACTTGCTTTAAGAAATATAGGTGGAATAATAATAATAGATTTTATAGATATGAAAAACCAAGAAAATAAAACCAAAGTTTTAGAACAATTAGAAAAAAGCCTTAAAAAAGATAGAGTTAAAAATAGTATAGTTCATTTTACAGATTTGAGTTTAGTAGAAATGACCAGAAAAAGAGTAGGAAATCCCACAGCTAGTTATTTCAAGAAAAACTGTCCTGTATGCAATGGAACGGGAAAAATAAAATCCCAATTAGCTTTGATAGAAGAAATATTAAAAGAGTGCAGAACAGTTGTAAAAGATAAAGATTTTAGCACCGTAATTATAAAAATAAACAGTGAATTATACTCGAAGTTAAAAGAGGAATATTTAGAGTATATAAAAGCTTTTTTAGATAAAAAAGGTAAAAAATTAAGGTTGGAAAAATTTAAAGAATTTAAAACAGATAGATTTTATGAAATTACTTTAGAAAAATAAATTTTAATTGATCACTAGGAGAAAGATATGAGAGTGGGAGTGTATACAGGAAGTTTTGACCCTATAACAAAGGGACATAAAGATATAATTCTTCGTTCAGCAAAATTAGTAGATAAGCTTATAGTTGCAGTTTTGAATAATGTAAATAAAAAATATCTTTTTGACTTAGAAGAAAGAACCAATATGATAAAAGAATTATTTAAAAATATTGAAAATATAGAAATTCATAGCTTTGAAGGATTGCTGGTAGATTTTATGAAAAAGCAGAATTGCAATTTGATAATAAGAGGGCTTCGTGCTGTATCAGACTATGAGTACGAACTCAGTATGGCTTATGCAAATGCGGATATATCAGAGGATATTATAGAAACAATATTTATTCCTGCCACAAGAGAATATATATACTTAAGTTCTACAGTAGTGAGAGAAATAGCTATAAATAAAGGAAAACTGGATAAATATTTGGATGAAAGTATAAAACTTAAAGTATTAGAAAAATTGAATTAAAGTAATATAATTGTGAGTGGTTACTGGGAGAAATAATGGCAAAAGCTAAAAGTTTTTATATTTGTGGAGAGTGTGGCTATAAAACTTCTAAATGGATTGGAAAATGTCCTGAATGTGGAGAATGGGGAAGTTTTGAAGAAGAAATAGAACTAAAAATAGGCGAAACAAATATAAATAAAAAAATTACAAGTATAAATGAAAGCAGTAAAAAAGTATTTTCTTTTGAAAATGTTGTAGTTGAAGAAAATTTTAGGTATACTACAAATATAAGTGAGGTTGACAGAATTTTAGGTGGAGGTTTGGTAAAGGGAGAGGTAGTATTGATAACAGGAAATCCTGGAATAGGAAAATCTACTTTACTTTTGCAACTAGCTAATGAATATACAAGCTATGGAGATGTACTTTATATTTCTGGTGAAGAATCTCCAATGCAAATAAAAAATAGAGGCGACAGACTAGAAATCGGAAATAAAAACTTGTATTTGATGTCTGAGGTAGAAATAACAGCAATTTATGAATATATATCAATAAAAAAACCTAAAGTTGTAATAATAGATTCTATTCAGACAATCTATAACTCTTCTTATGATTCGATGGCTGGAACTCCTACTCAAATTAGAGAGTGTGCATTAAAAATAGTTGAACTGGCTAAAAGTTTAAACATACCATTTTTTATTGTGGGCCACATTACAAAGGATGGAAAACTGGCTGGACCTAAACTTTTAGAACATATAGTAGATGCTGTATTTAGTTTTGAAGGAGAAGAGGGACTTTTTTACAGAATTTTAAGAAGTAGTAAAAATAGATTTGGTTCTATAAATGAGTTGGCAGTTTTTAGTATGGAAGAAAATGGAATGAAAGAGGTAAAAAATTCATCAGAATTCTTCTTGAGTGAAAGAGAAGAAAAAAATGTAGGAAGTGTTGTAGTTCCAATATTAGAAGGAACTAAAGTATTTCTTCTTGAAATTCAAGCTCTTTTAACTGATATGAGTATTGGTATTCCCAAAAGAATAGTTCAAGGTTATGACAGAAATAGAATGCAAATACTCACAGCAATAGGAGAAAAGATTGCTAAAATGAATTTAGGTAATAAAGATATTTTTATCAACATTCCTGGTGGAATCACAATAAAAGATCCAGCAGCAGATTTAGCAGTTTTAATAGCTATACTTTCTGTTTATAGGGGAGTTCCTATTAGTCAAAAAATTGCTGCCATAGGAGAATTAGGACTTCGTGGTGAAATAAGAAAGGTTCATTTTATTGAAAAAAGATTGAGAGAGTTGGAAAAACTTGGATTCAAAGGAGTTTATGTTCCACTTTCAAATAAAAAAGAGATAGAAAAAAATAACTTTAATTTAAAGCTTATATATCTTAAGAATTTAGATGAAGTAATGGAGAGGATGGTAGATTAATGGAAGAACAGCAACTTTTAGAACTTATCTCCAAAGTTACTCCAGGAACAGGGTTGAGAGAAGGAATTTTCAGTATCTTAGAAGCTGGTCGTGGGGGACTTATAGTGGTAGGAATGAATGAAGAGATAAAAAAAATGATAGATGGAGGATTTGTTATAAATTGTGAATATACTCCAGAAAGAATATATGAATTGGCTAAAATGGATGGAGCTATAATAGTCGATGAAAATATCGAAAAAATTTATTATGCAAATGTTCATCTACACCCAGATCGTTCATTTTTAACTAGTGAAAGTGGAACAAGGCATAGAACAGCTCAAAGAATGGCTCTTCAAACAGATAAATTAGTAATAGCAATTTCAGAAAGAAAAAAATCTGTAACTCTTTATAAAAGAGATGTTAAATATAGATTAAAAAATATTTCTATGGTTGTAGAACAAGCTACTCAAGCACTTAAAACTCTTGAAAAATATCGTCATGTACTAGATAGAGAGCTGAGTAATTTAACTATATTAGAATTGGATGACTTAGTAACAATAAAAGATGTTTCTTCAGTAGTTCAGAGATTTGAAATGGTTTATAGAATCAAAAAAGAATTGCAAAGCTATGTTGTTGAATTGGGTTTAGAAGGACGTTTGATAAATCTTCAGATGCAAGAACTGCTTTTAAACATTAAAGAAGAAAAAGTTAATTTTATAAAAGACTATTATAACAGTGAAAAGGGAACATTGAATATTATTAAGATAAATACAGAATTGGAAAAACTTACGGACATAGAGCTTTTAGAATTGGAAAAATTTTGTGGCATATTGGGACATGGAAAAACTCAAAGTAGTTTAGATAATAGAGTTGTTACTAAAGGATATAGAGTTTTAGGAAAAATTAGTAAACTTAATAAAAAAGACGTGGAAAAATTAATAACTATATATGATGACTTATCTACATTGCAAGAAGCTACAGAGGATGAACTTTCAGAGATAAAAGGAATCAGTAAATTTAAAATTAAAGCTATAAAAAATGGATTAAAGAGATTAAAGTCGTCAATAGAATCTGAAAAATAAAATCTTAAAATATTAGGAGGGTAAAATGAAGAAAATTTTAGAAATTGGTGGAATGGGATGTTCTCATTGTTTAGAGGCTGTAGCAGAAATTTTGAGAGAATTACCTGGTGTTACAGAAGTTGTGAGTGTAGAAGTTGGAAAAGCAGTTATAAAAATAAATGAAAATTTTGATATTGAATATGCAGAGAAAAAAATATTAGAAGAAGATTATGATTTGATATCTATACACGGTGAATAATAATAGAAAAGAGTAGTTCTCAAAAGGTTGTTTTTTCTGCAGCAATGTGATAAGATTGTATAGATTTAAATCAAAAATTTATAGGGGGAAATTCATGAAAAAATTATTTTCAGGATTAGTGATTTTAACATCTCTTCTTTTAGTTGCATGTGGTGGGGCTAAAGAAGAAAAAGTGGCAGTTAAAGAGGATTCAGGTTTAAAAGTTGGAATAGTAATGTCTACAGGTGGACTTGGGGACAAATCATTTAATGATTCTGCTTATAGAGGATTAGAAATGGCTAAAAAAGATTTAGGAATAGAGTTTAAATATGTTGAACCTTCTTCATCAGCAGAAGATGAGCAGTTCTTAAGAGAATATGCAGAGGCTAATTATAACTTAATAATAGCTACTGGTTTTCAAATGAGAGATGCTGCACAAAAAGTTGCAAAAGATTATCCAAACATAAAATTTGCTATGGTAGATGATGTTGTAAATGAACAAAATACAAGAAACTTATTATTTAAAGAAAATGAGGGTTCTTTCTTAATGGGTGCAATAGCAGGTATGATGTCTAAAACTGGAACTGTAAGTTTTGTAGGAGGAATGCAAGTTCCACTTATCGAAAAATTTGGAAACGGTTTTGAGCAAGGTGCTAAATACGTAAATCCAGATATAAAAGTATTGACTGTTTATGTTGGAGGACAAAATCCATTTAATGATCCAGTTAGAGGAAAAGAAGCAGCTTTATCGCAAATTAAAGCTGGTTCAGATGTAGTTTATCATGCAGCAGGAGCAACTGGAGTAGGAACAATAGAAGCGGCTAAAGAATCAGGAGTTTATGCAATAGGTGTAGATTCTAATCAAGATGATGTTGCTAAAGGAACAGTTTTAACTTCTATGCTAAAAAATGTTGATATTGCAATTTTCGACACAGTTAAATCTGTAAAAGAAGGAACTTTTGAAGGTGGAACTCATGAATTTGGAATAAAAGAAAATGGTGTTGGAACAACTCAGTTTGAATTTACAAAAGACATCATTGGAGAAGCTAATCTTAAAAAACTTGATGAAATTAAAGTTAAGATTCAATCTGGTGAAATAGTAGTTAAGTAAGTAATATAAGGGTGGGGCAGCAATGCAACACCTTTTGTTATTTTTGTTGTTTTTAACTTTTTAGTGTATAATAAAATATAAAGTTTGAAAATTAAAATATAATAAGGAGAATGTATGAGAGCAGTAGATTTAATTGAAAAAAAAAGAGATGGACATGCACTTTCACATGAGGAAATAAAGTTTTTATTGGGTGAATATCTTGAAGAAAAAGTACCTGACTATCAAATGGCAGCATATTTAATGGCTGTTTATTTCCGTGGAATGGAGGCTGAAGAATTAAAATCATTTACAACAGAGATGATAAATTCAGGAGATACTATAAATTTTCCAGGAGCTCATAGATTTTTAGTGGATAAACATTCCACAGGAGGAGTAGGAGACAAAACAACGATAGCGTTAGCACCAATTCTAGGAGCACTAGGTATGGGAACTGCTAAGCTTTCAGGAAAAGGCTTGGGACACACTGGAGGAACAATAGATAAATTTGAATCTATAAAAGGATTTCGTTTCTCAGAAACAAGAGATGAATTGATAAATTTAATTAATACAACTGGAACTGGTATAATGGGATACTCAGATAAAATAGTTCCGCTGGATAAAAAACTTTACTCTTTAAGAGATGTAACAGGGACAGTTTCGAGTATCCCATTGATAGCAAGTTCTATTATGAGTAAAAAATTAGCAGTTCATGCAGATGCAATAATACTCGATGTTAAAGTTGGTTCAGGTGCTTTTATGAAAACCTTTAAAGATGCTAAAGAACTTGCAGAAACAATGTATAAATTAGGAAAATTATTTGACAGAAACATAGTTTGTATGTTAAGTAATATGGATGAACCACTTGGAAATGCTGTAGGAAACTCTTTAGAAGTTATAGAAGCGATTGAAACGGTAAA
Organism: Fusobacteriaceae bacterium; assembly: GCA_051648485.1. Classification (GTDB taxonomy): domain Bacteria; phylum Fusobacteriota; class Fusobacteriia; order Fusobacteriales; family Fusobacteriaceae; genus JAGNZR01. The sequence goes on along the minus strand of JBOFFH010000036.1, from coordinate 4,356 downwards.
AGGACGTGGTCCTAAGGAGTTTCAAGATTTGATTGTAACTTTGGCAGCTCAAGCTCTTTTAATGAAAAAAGATGTAACTTCTATGGAAGCAGGACGTTTAAAAGTTGAAGAGATAATTAGAACAGGAGCAGCTTTAAATAATTTAAAATCATTTATAGAAGCAAGTGGAGGAGACCCTAATGTTTGTGATGATTACTCACTTTTAGAAGTGGCTCCTGAAGTGACAGAATATATTGCAAAAGAAACTGGGTATATAAGCACAATTGCAGCAGATGAAATAGGAAGAGCAGCTATGATGTTGGGAGCTGGACGTGCAACTAAAGAAGATAAAGTAGATCATTCTGTAGGAATTATAATGAAGGCAAAAGTTGGAGATTATGTTAAAGCTGGAGATGTAGTTTTAGAGTTTTACCATAAAAATAATTTGACTCCAAGTATAGTAAAAACAGTTGAAAATTCTATAAAATATTCACAAAATAAAGTAGAAAAAAAACCAATAATATTGGAAATTATAGGAGGATAGAATGAAAATAAATAAATATATTGATCACACAGTGCTAAAAGCTACGACAACAGTTGAAGATATTAAAAAACTTTGTGCTGAAGCTAAGGAATATGATTTTTATGCAGTTTGTGTAAACGGTTCTTATGTAAAGTTAGCAAAAAAAGAATTAGAAGGTTCGGATGTTAAAGTTTGTGCTGTAATTGGATTTCCACTTGGTGCTATGAGTAAATCAGCTAAAATTTTTGAAGCAAAACAGTGTATAGAAGATGGAGCTAAAGAAATAGACATGGTAATAAATGTTGGATTTATGAAATCTAAAATGTACTCTGAAGTAGAGGAAGAAATAATGGAGATAAAAAAAGCAATAGGAGAAAATACTTTAAAGGTAATAATTGAAAATTGTTATTTAACAGATGATGAAAAGAAATTGGCTTGTGAAATGGTTGTAAAAGCTAAAGCAGATTTTGTAAAAACTTCTACTGGATTTGGAACAGGTGGAGCAACTATTGAAGATTTAAGATTAATGAAATCAGTAGTAGGGGATAAAGCTCTTATTAAAGCTGCTGGTGGAGTTAAGGATGTGGCAACAGCACATGAGTTCATATCAGCTGGAGCTAATCGTTTAGGAACATCTTCAGGAGTTCAATTGGTTACAGTTGGAACAATGAAAGCTGGAGAGTATTAATTAAAAGGAGTAAAAACTATGAAAAAGTTAGAAAGAGCAACAATAATAGTTTTAGATAGTTTAGGCGTAGGAGCAGCTCCTGATGCTGAAAAATATGGAGACAAAGGAACTAACACTTTAGGAAATATAGCACTGTCTACAGGAGGAATAAATCTTCCTAATTTAAGAAAACTAGGACTTGGAAATATAATAGAGATTTTAGGTGTACCACCAATTGAAAGTCCAGAAGGAAACTATGGAAAAGCTGCTGAAAAAGCCATAGGAAAAGACACTACAACAGGACATTGGGAAATTACAGGAGTTATTTCGGAAAAAGGTTTTCCAACTTATTCTGAAGGATTTTCAGATAAGGTTATAAAAATATTTGAAGAACGTACTGGAAGAAAAGTCATATGTAACAAACCATATTCAGGAACACATGTACTGGATGATTTTGCTGATGAGCAATTAAAAACAGGGGCTTGGATAGTTTATACTTCAGCAGATCCAGTTTTTCAAATAGCAGCTCATGAAGAATTAATCCCTTTGGAAGAGCTATATTCAGCTTGTAAAATAGCACTTGAGATATGCAGTGAACATGCTCCAGTGGCTCGAGTAATAGCTAGACCATTTTTAGGAAAAGCAAAAGGAAGTTTTGAAAGAACACCTAATCGTCATGATTATTCAGTGATTCCACCTATGGAAAGTATGCTAGATAGATTTTTAAAAGCAGACTTAGAGGTAATAGGAATAGGAAAAACTAGTGATATATTTGCAGGAGTTGGAATAAGTAGCAATAGAAAAAGTAATAAAGATAACCTAGATGGAATCAATAAAACTATCCAAGCCTTGAAAGAAGATTCTAAAGGACTTATTTTTACAAATTTGGTAGATTTTGATATGAAATATGGTCATAGAAGAGATCCTAAAGGATACAAATTAGCACTTGAAGAGTTTGATTCTTTTTTACCAGAGATAATAGCTAATTTAAAAGATGAAGAGTTATTAATAATAACAGCAGATCATGGTTGTGACCCAACATATAAAGGCAGCGACCATACAAGAGAGTATATTCCAATTTTAGCTTATGGAAAATCATTGAACTCAGGATTAAATCTAGGAACAAGAGCTAGTTTTGCAGATATAGCAGCAACAATTGAAGAATTAATGTTGGGTGGAACAAGCCTAGAAGGAAGTTTTGCAAAAGAATTGACTAAATAATAAAATAAAAAATCGGAGGTAAATATGAGCATACATATCAGAGCAAACAAAGGGGACATAGCAGAAACAGTATTATTACCAGGGGATCCATTACGTGCAAAATGGATAGCAGAAACATTTTTAGAAGATGTTGTTATGTATAATGATGTAAGAGGAATGTATGGTTTCACAGGAACGTACAAAGGCAAAAAAGTTTCAGTTCAAGGAACAGGAATGGGAGTTCCTTCTATTTCAATTTATGCAACTGAGTTAATTACTGAGTTTGGATGCAAAAATTTAATAAGAGTTGGAACAGCAGGTTCTTACAGAGAAGATGTTAAAATTCGTGATGTAGTAATAGCTATGGCAAGTTCATCAACTTCAGGTGTTAATAAATTACGTTTTGGAGGAGCTGATTATGCTCCAACTGCATCTTTTGACCTTTTCCGTAAAGCAGTAGCTTCTGCTGATAGAAAAGGAATAGAAGTTAAAGCTGGAAACATACTTACAGCTGATGAGTTTTATGGAGATGATTTTGAAGACTACAAAAAATGGGCAGAATTTGGAGTTCTTTGTGTAGAGATGGAAACATCTGGACTTTATACAGTTGCAGCAAAGCATGGAGCTAAAGCTTTGACTATCTTAACAATTTCTGACTCACTTGTAACAGGAGAAGCAACTTCTTCAGAAGAGAGACAGAGTACACTTAAAGAGATGGTAGAAATAGCTCTTGAAACGGCTCTGTAAAAAGGAGAAAAATGAAAGAAAAAGATATCTTAAAATTGATAGATGAAGCTATAGTTGCAAGAGAAGGAGCTTATGCTCCTTACTCAAAATTCAAAGTTGGAGCAGTTGTAGTAGACGAAAACAACAAACATTACAATGGTTGCAATGTAGAAAATGCTTCTTATGGACTTTCTAACTGTGGAGAAAGAACGGCAATTTTTAGTGCTGTGTCTTCAGGAATGAAAAAAATAAAAATGATAGCTGTAGTGGCAGATACAAGTGGACCAGTGAGTCCATGTGGAGCTTGTAGACAAGTTATAAAAGAGTTTGGTGACGAGGATACAGTTATAATACTGGGTAATCTAAAAAAAGACTACAAAATTATGACTATGGAGGAGTTGCTGCCTTATGGATTCAAATTTTAAAAATGAATATTTTTATGAAGTTGAAAAAATCTATAATGAAATAAAACCAGCTATAAAAAAAAGACTGCAGGAATTCCAAAAAGTTTTTCAAAATGGAGATGATGAATTTATTCATTGTGAAATTTCTTTTTGTATTTTAACACCTCAATCTAAAGCTAAAAACGCTTGGAAAGCAATAAGTATTTTGAGAGATAATAATCTTCTTTTTACAGGAACGCCTGAAGAAATTTCAGAGTATCTAAATATAGTTAGATTTAAAAATAATAAAGCTAAATACTTGGTTCTTTTAAGAGAACAGATGACAGATGAAAACGGAAAAATTTGTACAAAGAAATTTTTTCAAAATTTTAAAACTGTTGATGAAAAAAGAGAGTGGATAGTAAAAAATATCAAAGGTATGTCATACAAAGAAGCTGGACATTTTTTAAGAAATGTTGGTTTTGGAAAAGAAGTAGCAATATTGGATAGACACATATTAAAAAATTTAGTAAAACTCGAAATAATAAAAGAAATTCCAAAAACATTGACGCCTAAAATTTACAAAGAGATAGAATTAAAGTTGAAAAATTATTGTAACTTTGTAAATATAGAAATGGATGAGATGGATTTACTTCTTTGGTATAAAGAAGCTGGAGAGATATTTAAATAAAATGATTAAAGAAACTTAAAGAAATAGCTCTTTAAGTTTCTTTTTTAATTGTTTAAAGAAGTAGAAAGTGATATAATAGCGATAAATATTTATTATTTTAAATCAGGAGGAAAAATTGAAAAAAGCTACAATAATAACTTACGGTTGTCAAATGAATGTCAACGAAAGTGCAAAAATAAAAAAAATG
>JBOFFH010000035.1:0-8313 GCA_051648485.1 Fusobacteriaceae bacterium | reverse complement strand
TTTTAGAAAAAGCCTTGTCAACAGGTGGTGATTTTTCTGAGATTTATGTTGGTGAACGTTGGGATAATAGTATTTCACTTATAAGTGGAAAAATAGAAAACTCTGTTTCAGGAACGGATTTCGGAGTTGGAATAAGAGTAATAAAAGATCTGTATGATATCTATGCTTATACGAATGATGCTTCAGAAGATTCGTTGATAAAATTGGCAGAAGAAGTAGCCAATGGAATTATGGGTGTGAACAAAGGTATAAAAATTATTCTAAAAGAGGAAAAAATAGAAAATATTAGCAATGTTAAAATTTTTCCTAATGATGTGAGCAAAGAAAAAAAGATAGAAGTTATGAAAAAAGCTAATAAAGCTGCCAACGATTACAGTGAGCTTATAACCCAAGTAAAAGTTGTGTATACAGACTATACAGAAGATGTTTTAATAGCTAATTCATCAGGACAACTTATAAAAGACAAAAGAGTGAGAACAAGATTTACAGTTCAGTCGGTAGCTTCTAAAGATGGAGATATGCAAACTGGAAACATATCTCCAGGAGCAGCTGCAGGATTTGAATTTATTGAAGGTTTAGATGTAGAGTGGATTGGAAGAGAAGCTTCAAGAATAGCTGTAACTATGGTTGGAGCCGAGCTTTGTCCGAGTGGGCAGATGCCAGTTGTTATAGATAATGGATTTGGAGGAGTAATTTTTCATGAAGCTTGTGGACATGGTTTAGAAGCTAGTTCTGTGGCTAAAAAAACATCTGTATTCTCAGGGAAATTAGGGCAACAAGTAGCCAATTCTAAAGTGACAGCTATTGATGATGGAACAATTCCGAATGAATGGGGAACTTTAAATGTAGATGATGAAGGAAGAAAACCTCAGAAGAAAATATTGATTGAAAAAGGAATTTTAAAAAGCTATATGGTAGATATTTTAGGTGGTAAAAGAATGAAAGTTGAATCTACAGGAAGTGGAAGACGTCAAAGTTATGCTTTCGCACCAACTTCAAGAATGACAAACACCTTTATAGCTCCTGGAGAGGACAGCTTTGAAGACATGATAAAATCGGTAGAGAAAGGGCTTTATGCCAAATATATGGGTGGAGGTTCTGTAAACACTGCTACAGGAGATTTCAACTTTGCAGTTATGGAAGCTTATCTTATAGAAAATGGAAAAATAACTAAACCGGTAAAAGGGGCAACTCTTATTGGAAATGGGCCTAAGATTCTAATGGAAATAGATATGGTAGGAACTAACTTTTCTAACGCCGCTGGAATGTGTGGAGCTTCTAGTGGAACTATTCCAGCTGCAGTAGGGCAACCTGCTATTCGTGTGGCTAATATAACAGTAGGAGGAAGAAAATAATGAAAATAGAAGATTTTATAGACAAACTTTATTTTGAAGCTGAAAAATCAAGTTTAGAAGAGTTTGAAATATACTATTCAAGTGGAAAAAGTTTTTCTGTAAAGATTTTTAACGGAGAGATAGACAGCTATAAAAATGCAAAAGGACTAGGGGTATCTTTAAGGGGAATATTCAATGAAAAAATGGGGTATTCATACACAACTAAAATAGAAGAAAGTTCAGTCAATAAACTGGTAGAAGAGGTAATTGCCAATGCTAAAATTTTAGAAAATTCAGATAAAGTAGAAATATTTTCAGGGTCACCGAGTTATAAAAAAGTTGAAAACTATAAAGAAGAGTTTGACACTTTAACTGTAGAGAAAAAAATAAATTTTACCAAAGATATGGAAGTTTATGCTAAATCTTTAGATTCTAGAGTTGTAGCAGTAAATGCTTGTGTTTTTCAAAACGGAGAAGGTGAAAGGGTAATTAGGAATTCTAAAGGACTTTATTTGACTTCTAAGAAAAATTCAGGGATTAGCTATATTTCTGTAGTGGTAAAAGAAAATGAATCGAATAAAACAGCTTTTGAATTTATATCTGGAAATGATTTTGCTGAATATGATTACAAAAAATTAGCCAAATCAGCTGTAGAGAAAGCCGTTTCAAAACTTTCGAGTCAACCATTAAAAACTGGAAAATATTCAGTTGTTTTCGAAAATTCAGCATTTTGTGAATTGTTAGGTGCTTTTACAGGAATATTTTCAGCTGAAGCTGTGGATAAAGGTGTTTCACTTTTAAAAAATAAAATAGGACAAGAGGTGGCAAACAATAAAGTAACCTTGGTAGATGATCCATTTTGTGAATTGGCTCATTCTACTGTAGCTTTTGATGATGAAGGTGTTGCAACAAATACAAAAAAACTTATAGATAAAGGCGTATTGAAAACTTATCTGCACAATTTAAAAACAGCAGAAAAGTTTAAAACATCTTCTACAGGTAATGGATTTAAAGGTTCTTATGCAGGAACTATAAATATAGGGCCTACAAATCTATATTTGGAAAAAGGAGAAAAAACTTTTAGTGAACTGGTAAAAACTTTTAAAAATGTGGTTGTAATAACTGATTTAGCTGGTTTACACAGTGGATTAAACACTATTTCAGGAGATTTTTCTTTGTCAGCAGAAGGGTATTATTATGAAAATGGTGAAAAAAGTTATCCTGTAAACGGAATAACTGTAGCTGGAAACTTTTTTAAGTTGTTGAAAGAGATACATGAAATAGGTTCAGATTTTAAATTTGGTATGGGAAGTGTAGGTTCAGCTTCAATTTTAGTTGAAGAGTTGAATATAGCTGGAAAATAATAGTTATAGAAGTTGTACTGTGAAAAAAGAAAAGACTTCACATATCTTAAAAAATGTAATATAATATAGGTTGAAATTATAAAGCAGACTATGGAGGTTAAATGAATATTATAGAAATAAAAAATCTATCAAAATCTTTTTTTACACAAAAATTGTATAAAAATGTTGAGTTAGAAATAAACAGTGGTGAAAAGATAGCCCTAATAGGAAAAAATGGAGTAGGAAAATCTACTTTGATAAGAATGATTACAGGAGATGAAAATCCTGACAGAGGAGAAGTAATTTTAGCTGAAGATATGAAAATAGCTATTTTTGACCAATTCGGAAGAATAGAATTGGATAAAAAAGTTCAAGATCTTTTGGATGTTCCATTTGAAAATGTAATTGCAATGGGAAAAAAAATGGAAGAGATAGGTTCTAAGTTTGGAGAAGATGCTGATCTGAATGAAAAACTTATGGTTGAGTATTCAAATGTTTCAGATAAATTTGAAAGTTTAGGTGGATACTCATATATCCATATTCAAGCTGAATTTATAGATATATTTGAACTTGGAGATAAGCTTCAGAAAAAATTTAGAGAGCTGAGTGGTGGAGAAAGACAGTATATAAGATTGGCTATGACTTTATTTAGCAGTGCTAATTTAATAGTTTTAGATGAGCCTTTATCTTTCTTTGATAAAAAGAAAACTAAGTGGCTTTCAACTTACGTAACAGAAAGTAATAAAGCATTTCTTATAATCTCTCATAACGTAGACTTTATAAGAAATGTAGCTAACAGAATTTTTGATATAGATAACTACAGTGTAACAGCCTACACGTGTGACTATAACCAGTTTTTAAGAGAGAAAAAAGTTAAAATAAAAGAAGAGAAAAAAGTTGATATGTTAGCTCAAATTATAGTTGATAAAACTCAAAAAGCTATGAATAAAAAAGAGACACTTTTGGATATGTGTGACAACAAGCATGCCCAAGCAGTAATTTTAAGAAGAATGGAAAGAGAGTTACAAAAATTAGATGGTGAAAGAGTTGAATTTTCTCCCGAAGATAAACACTCATATTCAGAAGCTCCAAGATCTAGTATATTTGGAAAAAGAGAAACAGGAAATGATATAGTAACTTTAATAGATGTAACTAAAGAATATTCTGATAAATCTCTTTATAAAGGGGTAAATTTCCATGTTTCTAAAAATGAGAAAATAGCCATAGTAGGAGAAAATGGTTCAGGAAAATCAACTCTTCTTAGAATACTTACTGGAAAAGAAAAAGTAACTTCTGGAGAAGTAATACTGAACGGAAATGCAAAAATAGCGTTTATAGATCAAGAGATAATATTCAAAAATGAAAATTTTACGACTATTGAATATTTAAAAGAAAAAACAGGACTTCCAGAGGATTTTGTAGAAAAAGCTGTGGATACTCTTTATAACGATGAAGAGGAGTTCAGGGATAAGAGAGTATTTATGTTATCAGGTGGCGAGAGAAAAAGATTAGAAATTTTTGCCAATATTTTAGCTGAAACAGATTTACTTATTATAGATGAGCCAACAACTTATATGGATAACTATTCAAGAAAAGTAATTGTAAATATGTTGTTAGATTACCCAGGTGCAGTTATACTTGTAAGTCATGATAAAAATCTTTTAAAAGAACTTAATTTCATAACTTATGATATTAGAGATAAAAGAGTTAGACAAAAAATAACAGAAGCATAATTCACAACAAGTGGGGGCAATTATGACGGAATATTTACTTATGACAGCAGGACCAACTATGGTCAGAAAAAATGTTATGGAAGCTCGTAGCAAATTTTTTTGTAATCCAGATTTAGATGACGAGTTTTTCGAATTTTATGAAAATATGTGTGTGAAACTAAAAAAAATACTTTTTACAGAATACAGCACCCCTATTTTCATGAGTGGAGAAGGAATGGTAGGATTGGATGCAGCTTGTGTCTCTCTTACTGAAGCTGGTGATGAAGTTTTGGTTATAGGCAATGGAGTTTTTGGAGATGGATTCAAAGATTTAGTAACTCTTTATGGAGGTAATGTTACTCATTTTAAATCTGATTGGAAAAATCCAATTGCTCCAAAAGAGTTGAGTCAGTTTATTGAAGCTTCAGGAAAAAAATTTAAATATGCAACCGTAGTTCATTGTGACACACCATCAGGAATGTTGAATGATGTAAAAGAGTTGTGTAAAGTTTTGAAAAACTTCGAAATACTGACAGTCGTAGACAGCGTAGCAGCCATGGGAGGGACACCTTTCTATGTAGATGACTGGAAGGTCGACATAGCTCTAGGAAGCTCTCAAAAAGTCTTTTCAGCCCCTCCAGGGCTAACTGTTTTAACAGTGAGCCCTGATGCATGGAAAGTTATGAAAAAAAGAAAGACACCAGTAACTTCTTATTATTGTAATTTACTTTTGTGGGAGAATGCTATAGAAAATAGATATTTTCCTTATTCAATGCCAGTGAGTGATTTGATGGGTTTAGATGTGGCACTGGATAACATATTAGAATTTGGACTAGAAAATTTATGGAAAGAGCATAAAAAAATAGCCGAATATACAAGAATACGGCTTATTGAAATGGGACTAGAAAATTATTTAGAATCAGGTTTCTCGAATACAGTTACAGCTTTTAAAGTTCCAAATGATTACATAGCTGAAGATATCTTAAATTATATGAAAAAAAACCATTCAGTTTTAATTGCAGGTTCTTATGGAGAACTAAAAGGAAAAGTTTTAAGAATAGGACACATGGGAGAAAATATTTTTATTAATCGTGTGGAATATACTTTAGACTCTTTGAAAAAAACTTTAGAACAATTGAAAATCCCTCATAATTGAGGGTTTTTTAATTGTTTGAAAATAGAAATTCATATTAAAAATAAATTGACTTCTTCTATTAGATAGAATATAATTTTTACTATCATAGTTTTAATAAAAAAAATGCAACAAGGAGACTTAACATGGAAAAAGTAAAAACAGATAGTAAAATGAAACTAGTACCGTTGATTTTAATGATTTTCACTTCGGTTTTTGGTTTCAACAACATCCCAAGATCATTTTATTTGATGGGGTACTCAGCAATACCTTGGTATATATTTTCAGGGCTATTATTTTTTATACCTTATGCTTTCATGATGGCCGAATATGGATCAGCTTTCAAAAAAGAAACTGGTGGAATTTATTCTTGGATGGAAAAATCAGTAGGACCAAAATATGCATTTATAACTACATTTATGTGGTATTCATCATATGTTATATGGCTAGTTAATATATCTTCTGGAATTTGGATTGTAATTTCAACAGCTATTTTTGGAAAGGATTTAACTAATCAATTGAATCTTTTTGGATTAAATTCAACTCAAAGTATGGGATTATTGGGAATAGGATTAATTATAGTATTTACATCTGTAGCATCAAAAGGTTTAAATAAGATAACTAAAATTGCTTCAGTTGGTGGAATTGCAGTTACTCTTCTAAATTTAGTTTTGTTATTAGGAGCACTTATTGTATTTGCAAATAATGGATTCAAATTAGCTCAACCAATTGAATCATTAAGTACTGCATTTTTTACATCACCTAATAAGAATTATTTAAGTGGTATATCAATTGCATCATTTATGGTTTTTGCAATTTTTGCTTATGGAGGAATCGAGGTTGTTGGTGGTCTTGTTGATAAGACAGAAAACCCTGAGAAGAACTTTCCAAAAGGTATAACGATAGCCGCAATTGTAATAGCTGTAGGTTATGCTGCTGGTATATTCTTTGTAGGAATGTTTACAAATTGGGAATTTTTAGTAAATAAAGGAAATGTCCATATTGGTAATTTCTCATATGTATGTATGGAAAATCTTGGATATCAAATTGCATTATCATTTAAAATGAGCCCAGCAGCAGCAGTGACAGTAGGACAAGTAATGGCTAGATATATGGGAATATCAATGGTACTATGTTTAACTGGTGCATTCTTTACATTAATATATTCACCTTTAAAGCAGTTAATCGAAGGATCACCAAAAGAGATGTGGCCTGGAAAAATATCTGAAATTAAAGATGGAATGCCTCAAAATGCTATGTGGTGTCAATGTGGAATCGTTGTTCTTTTCATACTAGGAATAACTTTTGGAGGACAAGGTGCAGAAGCATTCTTTATGAAATTGACTCTTATGACAAACGTTGCTATGACAATACCATATTTACTTATAGCAGCAGCATTTCCAAGATTCAAAAAAAATAAAAATATAATAAAACCATTCGTTATATTTAAAACAGATTTTTCTGTAAAAATAGCAACATTCTTTACTGTTTTACTTGTTGGATTTGCTAATATTTCAACAATTATAGAGCCGGCTTTAAAAGGAAAAATAGATGACACTATTTGGATGATAGTAGGTCCTATATTCTTTATGTTGCTAGCATTAACTATTTATAAAAAATATGAAAAAGCACAAGTTTTAAAAGAAGCAACTACTGAACTATAAAAAGCAAAAAGAGGATTTTCATTTGATAATGAGTCCTCTTTTTTTGAAAAAAAGGAGAAAAAAATGGAAGAAAAAGAGATATTAAAATTTTTAGAAAAATTTGTAAATGATTTTTACGAAGGAATAGAAAATGAGTTTTCAAATTATATGAAAAAAGAAAAAGTAACAAAGTTATCAGTAGGAAAATATAATATTGACGGTGCTGATTATTTAGACAATAGTAAAAGTCCTATAATTGAAACTATTAAAAAAACAGATTCAGGAATAAAAATATACTACAAAAACAGAGATATAGCACCTTCTCCTTATAATGTAGATGAAATTTTTCACTCTTTTTCTTTGGCAGAATTGGCAGATACAGTTTTAAAAAGAACTAAGTATGTAAAAATGTTAACTGATTTTTATACTCAAACTGAAGATTTTTTTAAAGATATTTTAAAAATGAATGAACTATTAACTCTTGAAATGAATGATGAAGAATTAGAAGTTTTAGCTATTCACAGTGATGGTGAAAAATACTCTTTAGTTCAAGGTGTTGTGAAAGAAATAAATTTAAAAGATGATAGAGTTTTTTTTGTTATCGAAGATGAAAATAAAATAAAAAATTATACTCATTTGATAGGTGTGGATGCTGGAGATTTAGCCCTTATGCTTAAAGAGCTGTTAGGCTAATATTGAGATAATCCTTTACAAAACCTTGAAAGTCCTGTACAATGTAATGATGGTTGTGGATTAAAAAGTTTAGGTTGTGAAGAGACAATGTGAAATTTTTCCATTACGTGAAAAAAGAAAACAAGGAGACTAAACTATGACATTCACTAGAAAAGACAATGTAAAAAGACAATTCAAAGTTGAAATTTTTAAAGGTACAAAAATTTATGAAAATGAAGTTTATGATTTTATTCAGTCTAGAGAGTTCTTTTTATTGGAAGAAGGAGCTTTAAAATATATAGAAAAATTGAAATTAATTTTAGAAGATAATTGGATAATCAGATATTTTAAAAAAGAAGAAGCTGAATGGGTTCTATTTCAAGAAATAGCTGAATAAAAAATATCGAAAAGATGCTACCTTAATTGGTGAGCATCTTTTTTTGTTTATGGTAAAAAGTTTGAAAAAAAGATAAAGAG
>JBOFFH010000034.1:0-1872 GCA_051648485.1 Fusobacteriaceae bacterium | reverse complement strand
ATACATTCTTATGCCATTGGCAACAAGAGGATAAAAAAAAGAGGCTATTTTTTGGATAGCCTCTTTTGTATTGATTGAAAAACTATTTTTAAGAAAGATGCTAAAAAAATTCCAGCACTTCCTCCATAAAAATCTATTTGTTAACAACTTCATCTTTAATATATGATGCATTAAACCAAAAAGATTGTTTAGGCATCTCTTCACCGCTTGGCAAAGGGTAAGTATCGTTAGAATCTTTTGCATGAGGTCTAACATGCCCAACTCCATTAAAATTACTACTAGGTAAGTTATTATAATTTATATTTCCTTTTTTAATAATAACAACACCATCTTCAATAATTTTTTTAGTTTCCCTCCAAAGATCTTGCATTTTATCTATGCCAGTTTCAGGAATTCCCCAAATTTTAACTTTTTTAAGTTTTAAATACTTTCTTTGTTCTAAACTGCTTAAATTTTTAAATTCAGATTTTTGATTCTTTGTAATTTCATAAACGACAAAGAAAAATTTATTATCAATAAGATAATTGAAAAGTCCTGACTCCTCCCATTGGTTTTCTTCAATTAATTCTAAAAACTTAAATGTAGGAAAAGATATATTCTCAAGAGGTAGTCCTTTTTTATCAACTCTAATAGTTTTTAAAGTTATTCCAGCTTTTTTAAACTCTTCTATTTTATCATATTCAATACCTAAAATTTTATTTGAAATCATAGAATAATATTGTTTGGGAACTTTGTTTTTCGATAAATCTAGATTTATACTCAATTCTTGCTCAATTTCATAAGCTGTTTTTCCAATAAAAGGCTTAAATTTATTTTCCAGTGTTTCTTGTAAATTTTTATTTTTATCTTTAATCGAAACGAAATTTAAAGAATGTTTTGTTAGTAACTCTTCATAAACAATATCCATATAAGATCTTTTAAAACAAAAAGCTCTAGACTTAGCTTTTAATGATGAATAAGGTTGATTGACAGCAGATTTTTCTGAAGTAGCTCCTTTTGTACAAGCTCCTAAATATAAAGTATCTCCTTCAGATATTTCATGAGCTTTTCCTAATTTAACTTTATCAAGAATAGTATTCCAATCTTGCTCTATAATTTCTAAATCTCTTTCATTCGGTTTCCATAAACTAACTAAATCAAAAATATAATCTAAACTAGAAACTTCTTTTTCCCAAATATAAAAACAAAATAATATTTTAAATGCTTTTTCTTTTAAAGAATTAGTTTTCCAAGACTCTTGTGAAAGTTTTTCATAATCAATCATTGTAAGAACCATTCTTTCCTTCATAGAGAGTCCTTTTTTTTCTCTGAAAAGTCCATCATTTTTTTTCTTTTGAAGTTTTTTTAAAGGTGTAACTTTAAGTTCTACTCCAATTTCTATAAAATCAGGTAATTGAAGATTATTGTTAGGAATTTTAAAATATTCAGATTCAACAATTTTATTGAAACCTCCTTTGTCCTTAGTTTTAGAAATAAAATTTATATTAAAACTTTTTAAACTTTGTCCTTCTAATTTTTTTCCATAATTTTCTACAGATTTTTCATTAAATTTATCATATAACATTAGTATTTCTCCCTTTTTATTTAAACCTACTTTAAAAAAATTATAATATTTGATATACTTAATTTTTTCTTTGAAATTTTATAAGATTAAATTCCTTCTTATCCACAAACCTAAACATCTCTTTTTCATCCTCTACGTCCAAATCAACAATAGCCCCACCAAGAACTCCCTCTACACTCTCATTGTCTCTATCTAGATACACAACAAGTGCTTTATTCTCTATACCTTCTATCTCAGCAGTATAAGCAATTAAGCTACTAGGTACATTTTTTAAGTATTGGGGCAAAATAGTTTCAGTGTCCTCACAA
>JBOFFH010000033.1:0-20952 GCA_051648485.1 Fusobacteriaceae bacterium | reverse complement strand
TTAACTATTGTTAACCAAGAATTTATTTGACTAATCTCTCTATTCTGTTGTTAATGTCCTACATTTCTCTCGTCTCACAATCTCTCGTGGACAAGAATAATAATACCATAACTTATATTTTACGTCAACACTTTTTTTTATTTTTTTACAACTTTTTTTAAAAAACAAAAACCACAACATCAGAAACCCTTATCTTTAAAGGGTTTAATTCATATTTCTATCATAATTTTTTTTGTTCCATTTTCAATTTTTCTATATTTCACTCCAGCAGCATCTAGCATTCTTTTAGAAGCTATATCAGAATCTGTTCCCGAATATTTATCTGAAAGATAAACTATTTCACTTATTCCAGATTGAATTATACTTTTGGCACATTCATTACAAGGAAAAAGCCCCACATAGATAATACAATTTTTTGTACTTTTCACAGAATTTAAAATTGCATTCAACTCCGCATGACAAACATAAGCATATTTAGTATTTAAGAAATCTCCCTCATTTTGCCAAGGAAAATTTTCATCTGAACATCCTGCGGGAAAACCATTGTATCCTACTCCTACTATTCTTTTTTCAGAATTCACAATACAAGCTCCAACTTGAGTGTTTGGATCCTTACTTCTGTGACCAGAAAGAATTGCTACTCCCATAAAATATTCATCCCATGAGATATAATCTTTTTTTTTCACTATATCACTCCTTATTTTCTTAAAAACATATCTGCCATTACTATTTTAGCAACACTTTCTATAATAATGGGAGTTCGTAAAACAAAGGCAGTATCATGCCTTCCTTTTATTTCTAATTTTTCTTTACTACCTGTTTTAAAGTTGAAACTTTCTTGAATTTTAAAAATAGTAGAAGTTGGCTTTATAGCCACATTAAAACTTATTTCATTGCCATTAGATATTCCACCATTTATTCCACCGTTACTATTTGTAGAAGTTTCTCCATTAGAATTTATAAAAACATCATTAAATTGACTTCCTAATTTTTCACACCCTTTAAATCCATCGCCAAATTCTATTCCTTTAACTCCTGGAATTGAAAAAATCCCATGAGCTATAACAGATTCTAACGAATCAAAAAATGGTTCTCCAAGCCCTGCCATTATTCCTTTTATTTTACAATTTATAACTCCACCCAATGAATCTCCCAATAAAGCTATTCTTTCTATTTCTAACCTTACTTCAGAATCATCTATATCTTGGACTACCATTTTTCCTAATTTTATTATTTTAGCTTCTATCTCTATATTTTTAGAATAATGTTTTTCTGCCACTACACCGGCAGCAACCAATCCTAAAGTCATTCTTCCAGAAAAATGTCCCCCACCTCTTATATCATTGTATCCTGCATATTTTATTGTACTTGAATAATCAGCATGCCCTGGTCTAGGATGAGATTTTAAATCTGGGTAATCCTCTGAACGCTTATTTAAATTTTTAAAATTTATATTTATTGGAGCTCCAGTAGTATACCCATCAAAAACTCCTGAAACAATTTTTGGTGTATCTGATTCTATTCTTTTTGTAGTACCTAATTTTCCAGGTTTTCTTTTGTCCAAAGCTTCTAAAAAATCCTCAGTTTGAATTTTTATTCCTGGTATAACTCCATCTATCACTATCCCTATTTCTTCTCCGTGAGATTCTCCATAAATTCCAACATTAAAAATTTTTCCAAATCTATTCATTTGCACTTCCTTTAAATTTCTTCTAACACATCTACTTTTAATTTTATATATAAATCACTCACTCTTTGTGAAACATCTTTACTTTGAAAAACTTTTCCTAAAGCTGGAATATCTCCTAAAATAGGAATTTGACTATTATAGTTAAGGTTTTGAACTTTTTTTAACCCACCTATAACAACTGTATCCCCATCTTTTAAAAGCACAGCAGTTTTTATACTTCTTATTTCCTTTGGTGGGGTTTCCCCTTCTTTTCTAATAAAAGAAAAATTGCTGTCTTCTACCATTATTCTTAAAAGAATACTCTTGTCCTCTTTTATATAGGGTGTTACCTCTAAAAAAATTCCAGCTTCATTAAAAATAGGTTCTAAATCTATTACCCCTTCATTTCCAACTGCTCCATCTGTTATTACTTGTCTATTTCCTATTTTTAAAGATTCTGTAACTTTAAACTGTCCTACTTCTCCATCTATCACTACAATTGAAGGAACAGAATTAATAGATAAATCTTCTGTTCCTTGAAGAAGATCTATAGAAAAATTAAAAAAACTACTCCTTCCTTTAAAGAGTTTGCTGATTTCGAATCTACTTCCTTTTATATTACTTTGTCCAATCTCGCTAAATTTTATAAAATTTTCCTGTTTTTTATCCAGTCCCCCATTTTGATAAAACCAGTTAAAACCTAACCTCTCAAACAAATTTTCATTTACTGTAATTATTTGTGCTGAAATTCTGACTTGCTTCATACTCTTTTCTAATTTTTCTAAAAACATTCTACATTCAATTACTTTTTCTTCATCTCCAGAAAGGATAAGTATATTACTGCCTTCTACAGAACTTACAGATACCTCTTTAAAATTTTCTTGAACAATCTTTTCAGCTGAAACCACGGAAATACTCCGTACTCTTATTTTTTCAACGATATTTTGCATATTCTTAAATTTTTTAGATTCTGATTCTTCCATATAGTTTTCTAATCTCAAGTTACTCATTTCCATATCTTTATTTAGAAATTCATTTTTATTTTCTAAAGTTACGATATCTCCCTCTACTAAAAATCCATTTTTTTCAAATCTTATTATATAAGTACCTGGATAAACACCATCTATTATATATTTTCCATCATATTTTGTAAATACTGAAGTTTTTCCACTGTTGAGCAATGTTATTTTGACATCATCCAAACCATGACCCTTTATCGTTACCTTTCCACTTAAAGATAAACCTTTAGGTGTCTCCTTAGATTTTATTATAATTTTTTTATTTGAAACTTCATTTATTTTTAAATTATAACTTTCACCTATTCCTTCTAAAATTTCTAACAAGGTTATTTCGCCTGGAAAATATATGTCTACAACTTTTTCTTTCTCTTTTTCATCTAACAAAATAGTTACCCCTGTTTCCATGGATAAAATATCTACAACTATGCCTAGATTTACTCCCGAGAAATTTACAGGTTCGGCAAAATAGTCATTCATTCCTTGTAACTTCAAAAAAAATATAAAGCAACATAAAATTATTAAAAGTTTTTTCATACTTATCCTTTATAATATACCATTAAAATTATTAGTGCCAAAGAAATAAAAGGAGCAAAAGGAATATTTTCTTCTACTTTTTCATTCAAAATATTTTTATATATCCAAAATAAAGTGCAATAAATTCCACCCAAAATAAAACTCAAAGAAAAGAACCAGTAAACTTTTTCAAAAGTTGTAAAAGTAAGAACTGCTCCGACTCCTAAACTGAGTTTGACATCTCCAAATCCCAAAGTTTCTTTTTTAAAAATTCTTGAAAAATATCCATAAACAAATATAAAAGGAAGGGAATAAGCTCCCATTCCTAAAAGTGATTCTATAAATTTACCCTCCATTAATCCATTATAAATTAACCCTAGCAATATTATTCCTAAACTCAAAGTATCTGGTATCTCATGTTTTTTTATATCTATCCAGGAAACTATTGTCACCATAAGCACCACTAAAAAAATTAGCACCATTAAAGGTCACTCCAAAGTTTGCAGTTGGTATCCATATAATTCTCACCTTTAAACTCCAAAGAAATTCCATCACTTAAAAAAACTACTTCTAAATCCTCTATATCATTTTTTTCATTCCCTTCACCATCACCAGTACACACCTGAACTGTTCCTACTGGAATTTTGTAGCCTGTTTCGGTGAACATTTTTTTTATTTCATTACCAAAATACTCTTTTTCTACCAAAAGATTTATATGAGTTTCCCCCAGACTTTCTCCATCCTTCCCAAGTTTTTCTCCTTGTTGTGAATAATACAAATTAGATGCAGTTCTTAAAAGTGAAAGAGTAGATAAAGCTTTGGTATCTTTTGCTCTTCTTAAACTACTTTGAAGCCTTGGAACCGCTATACTCGATAAAATTCCTATTATTCCCATTACTACAACCAGCTCTATTAATGTGAAACCTTCTCTTTTTTTCATATTCTCCCCCTAATAAGTAACTTCAATAATTTCATTTAAAGATGTTATTCCTTTTTCAGCTTTTTTCAATCCATCTTCCACAAAACTTTCACTGCCTATATTTTCTAAAATTTTTTCTAACTCTTTTAAAGACAATCTTTTTTCTATCCCGTCTCTTAGTTCTTCATTTATTTCTAATATTTCATGTATGGCTATTCTTCCCCTGTACCCTGTAAAATTACAACATTCACAACCTTCAATACTATTTGTAAAAAACTTTTTTTCTGAATAAATTTCTTGTTTTTTTAAAGACAGCTTCATTTTTTTTATTTTTATTTTTGTTGAATTCTCAATAACTTTACAACTTTCACAAAGCCTTCTCACTAACCTTTGAGAAATCACAACTTTTAGTGCAGCCGATATTAAATAGGATTCTATCCCTAAATTTTCTAATCTCATTATGCTACTTAAAGCATTTTTAGTATGCAAAGTAGAAAGAACCAAATGCCCAGTGAGAGCAGCTTTTATTCCAATTTCAACAGTTTCTTTATCTCTTATCTCTCCCACCATTAAAATATCAGGATCTTGTCTTAAAAGTTGTTTTAAAACAACTGAAAAACTTAGCCCTATATCACTTCTCGCTTGAACTTGGTTTATTCCATACAAGTTATACTCTACAGGATCTTCAACTGTAGAGATATTTTTATCTCCATGGTTTAAATGATTTAAAATAGTGTAAAGGGTTGTCGATTTTCCACTTCCAGTGGGACCAGTTACAAGTATCAAGCCACTTAATGATTCTAAATTTCTCTCTAATATTTTTTTATTTTTTTCACTAAAACTAAGTTTTTCTAACTTGAGATTTTCTATTCCTGACTTCAGTATTCTTATTCCAACTTTTTCTCCATTTATAGTGGGAATAATTGCTATTCTAAAATCTACATAGGTATCCTTAATTTTTATTTTCATTCTTCCATCTTGAGGAACTCTTTTTTCTGAAATATCCAAGTTACTCATAATTTTTATCCTAGAGACAATAGCTGAAGAACTATTTTTATCCAATCTTTTAATTTCTATTAAACGTCCATCTATTCTATATCTTATCCTCATATTTTCTTCATAAACTTCTATATGAATATCTGTAGCATCCTTTTCTATAGCATCTAAAAGTATACTACTTACAGCCCTTATTACCAGTGGAGTTCTCATTGACAAAGTTTCTTTTAAATTTATTTCATTATCTCCAAAATAAATATTTTCTGCAACTTTTAATTCAGAGGTTTCTAGTTGTTTGAAAATATACTCTAAATTTTTATTCTCTCTCAAATCTCCTCCCTAGGCAAATAATCTTTATACTCTTCAATTGTTATCAATTTTTTCTCAAGAAGTTTTTTTAAGCTCGTTTCTTTAGTCCTCATTCCAAATTTCCCTCCTATTTCAATCATAGAATATATTTGATTAGATTCTCCTTTTTGTATCAAATTCTTTACTCCTCTGTTCACAATTAAAATTTCAAAAATAGCTTTTCTTTCTCCCTTTGTTGTTTTTATCAATTCTTGAGATATTACAGCTTTTAAACTTTCACTTAAACTGGTTTTTACACTATCTTGTTTTTCTTTTTGAAAAAAATTTACAATTCTATTCAATGCTTCTCTAGAATTTTTACTGTGCAAAGTAGCTAAGACTAAGTGACCTGTTTCTGAGGCTATCAAGGCTTGCTCTAAACTTTCTTTATCTCTTAGTTCTCCCACTAAAATAATGTCCGGATCTTGCCTAAGTGCTGATCTTATTCCACTTTCAAAACTTTCAGTATCTTTTCCTACTTCCCTTTGAGTTATAATTGAGTTTTTACTAATATAAAGATATTCTATAGGATCTTCTAAAGTGATTATTCTTTTATTACAGTTGATATTCAAATACTCTACAATACTTGCTAAGGTTGTACTTTTACCGCTTCCAGTAGCTCCTGTTACCAAAATCATTCCTGATTCTTTTTTCAGAATTTCACATATCTCTTTAGTGAGTTCTAAATTTTCTAAAAGTGGTATTTTTTCTTTTAAAACTCTTAAAGCCAAAGCAGCTTTATTTTTTTCATAATAAAAATTACATCTTATTCTAGTTCCTAGAATTTCTAGAACAAAATCTTTTTCCTTTTTCTCATTTATTGTGTTGAGTGCTATTTTTTTTATATCCTCTTCTTTTAATGTTTCAAAATTTTCTAGTAATTTTAAACTACCTTCATGCCTTATTGCAGGTTTTATGCCTGTAATAAGATGAATATCTGAAACTTTTTCCATATCTAATTCTTTAAACAGTTTTTCTAAAATACGATCACCTCACTCAAACTATATTATAGTTGACTATCTTTTTTTTCCAAAAAAAAAGTGATTTCAAATTTAATTGAAATCACTTTTAATTTTTTTTAGTAAAATTTTCTAGTATGGATATTTTGGTTGATTTGAATCTGTTCCCGGTTGAACTGGAACATAGTACTGAGGTTGAGATTGTTGAGGTTGTCTATAGTTTTGTTGTTGATATTGCTCTTGCTTGATTCTATTTGAATCTTGCATAGTACCAATAAGAGCTCCTGCTGCTGCTCCTATTCCTGCACCTATCAAAGTAGATTTTGAATCATTACCTATAGCTTGACCTAAAATTGCACCCGTTCCTGCTCCTACTGTGGTTCCACCTATGGCTCCTGAACCTGCATTAGCACAACCAGTTAATGAAACTATAACTATTATTGATAGCAATAGTTTTTTCATAAAAAACACCTCCTATCTAGATATTAAACTTTCTCCATCCATCTCTGCTGGTTTCTCAATGTCTAAAATTTCAAGAATTGTTGGAGCTAAATCTGCTAATTTTCCATGTTTAACTTTTACATTTTTCAGTTCTTCTGAAACTAAAATAAATGGTACTGGATTTGTTGTATGAGCTGTAAAAGGTCCATGCGTATGTGGATCTTCCATAAGTTCTGCATTTCCATGGTCTGCTGTTATTAAAATAGTTCCATTTTTCTCTAACATTTTAGGAATTACTCTAGCAATGCAGCTATCTACTTCTTTAATAGCTTTTACTGCAGCTTCCATTATTCCAGTGTGTCCAACCATATCTGGATTAGCATAATTAATTACTATAACATCATATTTTTCACTGTCTATAGCTTTTAACACTGCTTCAGTTAAAGCTTCTGCTGACATTTCAGGTTGTAAGTCATATGTTGCTACTTTTGGAGAATCTACAAGTATTCTTTCTTCTCCCTCATAAGCCAATTCTTTTCCACCGTTGAAGAAGAAAGTTACATGAGCATATTTTTCAGTTTCAGCTGTTCTTAACTGAGTTTTTCCATGTTTAGAAAGAACTTCTCCTAAAGTGTTTGTTAATTTTTTATCTGTATAGATAAATCTTGCATCTATTGTCGAATCATATTGTCTCATGCAATAGAAATCTACACCTACATATTCTCTTTCAAAACCTTTAAAATCTTTATCATTTATAGCTCTTGTTATTTGTCTTGCTCTATCAGGTCTGTAGTTAAAGTTTATTACTACATCTCCTTTTTTCATAAGACCTTCATTCAGAACAATAGTAGATGCTACAAACTCATCTGTTTTATCCTCAGCATATGATGATTCTATAGCTGATATTGCAGAAGTAGCCTTTACTCCAACACCATTTACCATGGCCTGGTAAGCTTTTTCTGTTCTATCATAGTTATTGTCTCTATCCATAGCCCAATATCTTCCAGAAACAGTAGCTATTTTTCCAACTCCTATCTCTGCAATTTTAGCTTCTAACTCTTTTACAAAGTTAAGTCCTGATTTTGGTGCTGTATCTCTTCCATCTAAAATAACATGTACATAAACTTTTTCTAAACCATAGTTTTTAGCCATTTGAAGTAAACCATATAGATGTGTTATATGAGAATGAACTCCTCCATTTGAAAGTAATCCTATAAAATGAATACCTGTATTTCTTTCTTTAGCTTTAGAAAAAGCTTCAATAAGAGCTTCTTTTTGAAAAAGGTTTCCTGTTCTTACATCTTTACTTATTTCAACTAGCGGTTGATAAACAACTCTTCCAGCTCCTATATTCAGATGTCCAACTTCAGAGTTACCCATTTGTCCTTCTGGAAGTCCAACCTCTTCTCCACAAGCATGAAGCTCTGAGTATGGATAATTTTTAACTAATTCTCCAAAATACTCAGGATGTGCATTTTTTATTGCATTTTTTTCATTTTTATGGTGATTTACTCCCCAACCATCCAATATCATTAACATTAAAGGTTTTTTTGCCATTTTTTAATTTTCTCCTTTTTTTAAAGATTAGTTTCCAGCTGCTACTACAACTGCAAAAACTTTAGCATCTAGTGAAGCTCCACCTACAAGTCCACCATCTATGTTTGGTTCTGACATAAGTTCTGCTGCATTAGCTGCGTTCATAGAACCACCGTATTGAATAACAGTTCCAGCTGATACTTCTGCTCCGAACATAGCTTCTACAACTTCTCTTATTTCTTTATGAGTTGCTTCTGCCATTTGTGGAGTTGCAGTTTTTCCTGTTCCTATTGCCCATACTGGCTCATAAGCTATTATTACTTTTTTAGCTTCTTCAGTTGTAAGTCCAGCCATTCCACCTTTTATTTGTGTGCTGTTAACTTCAGATGTTCTTCCTGCTTCTCTTTCTTCTAACTTTTCTCCTACACATAAGATTGGAGTTATTCCATGAGCTAAAGCAGCTTTTACTTTAGCATTGATGAACTCATCAGATTCTGCGAAATATTCTCTACGCTCTGAATGTCCTAAAATTACATACTCAACACCTATTGCTTTTAACATAGCTGGAGAAGTTTCTCCTGTGAAAGCTCCTGAATCTTTTGGATAAATATTTTGAGCTGCTATTTTAACATTTGTTCCTGCTGCTACTGCGGCTAGATCTGATAACATAATTGTAGGAGCTCCAATAACTACATCTACATTAGTATACTCTTTAGTTAAAGATACTAACTCTTTTATTGTTTCTACTCCCTCTTTGTTAGTTTTATTCATTTTCCAGTTTCCTGCTACAACTTTTCTTCTCATTTTTATCTCCTTTAATTCTGTTTTTTTTACTATATTGCAATTCTAATTCTAGCATATCTTTTTTTTTTTTTCAATTTTTAACCGTCATAAAAAAAGTAATGATTATTATTTAACCCTCTTTTGAATTTTTTTTAACTGAATAAAGCAATTTTTTTCCCTGCTAGATAAAGTTCTTCAAGGTAATTTTCGTATTCATCCACAAATTCATTTATAAGTTTTCCTATATCATATTTTAAGATTTCTAAAACTATTTCAACATCTCCCATTTCAAAAGCTTCTTTTGCAGATTCTACAACCTCTTCTAAATCTTCAAAATATGAAAAAAACTTAGATTCCGAATCTTCTAATATAAAGCCATCTATAGTGGCGCCTATCAAATTATGAAACCAACCACTTATATGTAGAAGTTCTTCCAAAGCTGTTTCTTCATCCATAAACTCTTCTAAACTTTCATCTTCTAAACCTTCGACTATTTCACTGTATCTTTCCAAGTATTTCTTACATCCACCAATACCTTCCAAAGTTACTATTCTCTCTGTTTTAGTTTGAATTTCTAAAATTTGTTTTCCTGAGCTATATTTAAAATTTTCATCTAAAACTTCACCATTCATATCTATACTAGTTATTATTTTTCCATTTTTTTTCAACTTATTGCTAGCTTCTTGAATTGCTAATCCTACTGTTTTAAAAAATCTTCTTCTAGTTACTAATTTTTCATTATCTACATATATTTCAAACTCCATATTATTTTTCTTTTAAACTCCTTTCACTCGACAAGGCAATGGTAAATACATATATTTTTTTAACTTTATATTTTTTCAATATCTCTTTTTTGATCTCTTCCACTGTGGCTCCTGTGGTTAAAATATCATCTACAATTAAAAGTGTTTTTCCATTTAAATCAATATCTATTTTAAAAGCTTCTTTGAGATTTTTTTGTCTCTCTTTTTTTTCTTTAATCAAATACATATGTTTAGTGTTTTTTATTCTTTCTATTTTTAAATAAGGAATTTCTGACCAATCCAGAATTTCTTCTACTTGATTAAAACCTCTTTCTGCCATTCTTTCTCTACTCACTGGAACAGGTATAATAAAATCTATCTCTTTATTTTTAAAAATATATTTTATTTTATAAGAAATTATAGAGCTTAAAATTTTTCCTAATCCTTTTCTATTTTTGAGTTTAAAATCCTTTAAGAGATTTCTAATTTTAAACTGATATTTGTAAAGATAGTAATAGTCACCTATATTTTTTAAATTTCCATTATTTTTTAATTCTTCAAAACAACTATTACACAGATAATTCTCAGTTTTTAAAAGTTTTTCTTTGCACATAGAACATCTGTTATCAAAAATAAGTTTTCTAATACTCTGGCTTAAGTTCAACATTTTTTTCTCTTTCATTATCTACTATCTCTGCTGCATACATTTCAACAAAACCACATTGACTACAAATCTTTAAATAATAGGTTCCTAAATTGATTTTCAATCCAGGATTTTTTTCTGGAAAAATTGCAGTTTTGACATAATATTTTTCACTACCACATTTCATACAGTCAACATTCAAATTCATCACCCCATAAGATGTTTTCTATCCACTGAACACTCTTCCCATTATAAGCAATCACGTCAAATCTAAAAGAGTAGTCATATAATTTTTTTATATACACATATTTTTTAGCCGTTTGATAAATTCTTTTTAACTTTTTATAATCTACTGCTTCTTCTCCAACTCCAAAATTGTCATTGCTTCTTTGTTTTATTTCTAAAAATACTATAGTTTCACCTTTTTTAGCTATAATATCTATTTCACCACCTCTTAAGAGGTAATTTCTCTCTAAAACAGTATACCCTTTTTTTTCTACTAGTTCCACAGCACATTGTTCATAAAAATTTCCTTTTTCCCTAGTATTCATATGTCCCCTTTTTTAAAGAAGAGTTAAATCTAATTTTAATTTTTTACTCAAATTTTTAAAATCTTCAGGTATCTCTCCTATTATATTTAAAATTTCACCTGTTATAGGGTGATCAAATTTCAGATTGTAAGCATGAAGCATTTGACGATTAGCCAAATTTGTTGGAATTCCATAAACTGAATCTCCCACTATTGGGTGATTCAAATGCTTCATATGAACTCTAATCTGATGAGTACGTCCTGTTTCTATTCTTACTTTTACCAAAGAGTAATTATCAACTTCATCTAAAACCTCATAATTACTTATAGCATTCTTTCCATTCATTTCTACAACTGCCATTTTTTTTCTATTTCTAGGGTCTCTTCCTATCAAAGTTTCTAATCTTCCAGATTTTTTGTTTCCAAAATTTCCTTTTACTATGCATATATAAGTTTTCTCCATAGTTTTTTCTTTAAACATTTCTGAAAGTTTTATATGTGCCTTATCATTTTTAGCTATTATTATTATTCCACTAGTATCCTTATCCAATCTATGGACTATCCCTGGCCTTATTACTCCATTGATACTAGATAAATCTTTTATGTGATAAAGAATAGCGTTTACTAAAGTTCCTGTGTAAACTCCAGGAGCTGGATGAACTACCATATTTGGTTTTTTATTTACTATTACAATATCTTTGTCTTGATAAATAATTTCTAAAGGAAGGTTTTCAGGTATTACATCCAAAACTTCATCTTCTAGAATTGATATTTCTATCTCTTCATTTCCCTTTATTTTACTTCCATTTTTTATTTTACTTTTTCCTAAAATTTTAACACAATCTTCATCTATTAGCTTTTGGATATAAGCTCTGCTTTCATCCAAAAAATCTTGAAGAACTACATCTAATCTTTTTCCAGCATCTTCTTTTGTAGATTGAAAATTTATAACTTCTTTTATTTTTTTTTCTTTCATCTTAATTACCTTAATCTTCCATATGATAACCTAACTCTTTTAAGAAAGGTTTTTTCTTACGCCAGTCATCTTTAACTTTTACCCAAAGATTTAGGTAAATGGCTTTTCCTATAAGTGTTTGTATCTCTTTTCTAGCTTCCGTTCCTATCTCTTTAAGCATTGAACCATTTTTTCCGATTATTATTCCTTTTTGTGAATCTCTCTCTACATAAATATTTATATCAAATTTATCTTTACCATTCTCTCTACGATCAACATTTAATATCTCAATAGCTACTGAGTGAGGTATCTCTTCACGAGTCTTTTGAAGTATCTTTTCACGAACAACTTCTGTTATTACTCTGTACATAGGCATATCTGTATACATATCATCTGGATAGAATTTTATTCCATCTTCCAAATATGGATCTATTGCTGTTAAAAGTCTTGGAATTCCTAAAGCATATTGACCTGATATTTCTACTATAGCATCAAAATTTCCAAGCTTAGCTTTTATTTCTTCACGCTTTGCTTCCATCTCTTCGTCATCCACTTTATCTATTTTGTTTATTACAAGAATTTTAGGAGTTTTTCTAGCCTCCATTACTTTGTCCATAACAAACTGGTCTCCTGTACTGATCTCTTGACTTCCATCTAACACAAACATAATTACATCTACATCTTTTAAAACTCTTATTGCACTATTTGTCATATGTTCTCCCAAAAGATGCTTAGGTTTGTGAATTCCAGGAGTATCTATGAATATATATTGGTTATCTTGCAAATTAAGTATCCCTTTTATATTATCTCTTGTAGTACCTGCTTTATCTGATACTATTGCAACTTTTTCTGCTACCAATTTGTTTATTAACGTTGATTTTCCAACATTTGGTCTTCCAACTACTGCTATGAAACCTGCTTTCATTTAATCATCTCCTATTCCTATTTTTATATATTCTTCTCGAATTTTTTTAAAAAACTCATCTTTGTTTTGAATTTTTTCCTCATATTTTTTTATTGTTTTTTTTATTTCGCTTGGAGAAAACTCCTCTATTCCCGCTAATCTACAATATTTTTGAAATCTTGCTCTGAAGTTTTGACGTGTAATTTCTTTAAAAAGATAATTTTCTTTTTTTTCTAAAATTTTTATTCTGTTTTCAGAATACTCTTTTAGAAGATCAGCTTCATCTTTATTTAAATTGATAGCTGTTATCTCTCCTAAAATAAGTGTATTTATCTCTTGTTCATTTATTATTTCAGAGGTTTTAATATTTAAAATATCATTTATTTTGAAAACTTTTTTGATAAGTAAAGTTATTATCATTTTATCTCTTAATCCTTTAGGATCAGAATGACAAAAATCTAAAATTCTATTAAAATGACCTATTTCAGCTTTTGAATCTATTTTTTTCTCTTTTATTTGAACTTTTATTCCTTCCAAAGGAGAAGCTTCAATAAGTTCTTTTTTTAAAAAGTATTTATACAAACCTTTTAATGAAGCGATTTTTCTTTTTACAGTAATATTTGAATATTTTTTTTTTAGAAACTGAATATAGTTCATAATTTTTAAAGGTCTTACCTTTAAAAGTGATTCCTCATCCAAGTACTCCATAAATTCATCAATCTCTTTACTATAAACATCTAAAGTCATCATAGAAATTTTTTCTTTTTTTACTAATTCATTTATGTATTGTTCTTTTAATTTTAAAGATTCTTTATTCAACATCTAAAAGCTCCTTAGCATGTTTTATAACTGAAGCAGAAGGATTTTCTCCTGCTAGCATTCTAGCTATTTCCATAACTCTTTCTTCTCCTTTCAGTTCTTTCACTGAACTGTAAGTTTTTCCATCTACAACTTTTTTTTCTATATAAAACTGTTGATTAGATTTTGCAGCTATAGCTGCAGAGTGAGTGATACAGATAAGTTGTGAATTTTTGCCTATTTGGTTAAGTTTACTTGCTATTTTTTTTACAGTTTCTCCTCCTACACCTGAATCTATCTCATCAAAAAGAAGCATAGCTATATTATCAACTTTAGAAAAAATAACTTTTAAAGCTAACATTATTCTACTTACTTCTCCTCCAGAAGCTATTTTCCAAAGAGGTTTTATGCTTTGACCTAAATTTGTTGAAATAAAAAACTCCACACTATCCATTCCTGAAGAAGATATAGTTTTTAACTCTTCAAAAACTGCTTTAAATTCCGTATTCTCCATGTTTAAAAATATTAACTGTGATTTAAGATCACGCTCTATTTCAAATGCTTTTTTCTTTCTCAACTCTCTCAATTTTAAAGCCCAACAACTATAGTCATCTTCTATTTTTTCTTTTTTCTTAATTAGACTACTCAATTCAAAATTGTTCATCTCTAAACTTTTAAGTTTTTCATCTAATTCATCTCTAAAATCTAATATTTCATTTATGTTACTTCCATATTTCATTTTGAGTTTATTTATATGGTCCAATCTAGTTATGGTTTTTTCAAGTTTTATATCATTACATTCAATATCCTCATCTATGGTTGCCACTGCATCTACTGCATCTTCCAGTTCATAATAAATTTTCTCCAATCTTTCTTGAAGCTCTTTAAACTCTTCACCATACTTGCTGAGTACTTCTAAAGATTTTTTTGAATTATGAATAAAGTTTAAAGCATTGATTTCTCCATCTCTCAAAAGCAATTGCGTATTTTGTAGTTTTTCCTTTATTTTTCCAGCATTAAAAAGTTTTTTATATTCATCTTCTAAAATCAAATCTTCATCTATTTTAGGATTTATTGAATTTATTTCTTCAAGCTGAAATTCATAAAATTCTTTTTTATTTAAAAGTTCTTTTCTATTTTTTTCTACACTATCTATCTCTTCATTTATATTTCTAAAACCTTCATAAAGCTCTTCAATACGAAGTTTTGTTTTTCTTCCTTCATCACCTATAAATTTATCTAAAAGTTTTATATGGTTGCTTTTGCTAAGAAGCATCTGATGAGAGTGCTGACCTACTATATCAACTAGAGTACACATTATTTCTTTTAAACTGCTAATCGGTACCCTTATATTATTTACAAAAGCCTTTCCTCTTCCATTTCGATCTAAATATCTTCTTACTATTACTTCATTGTCGTCTATATCTAAACCTAGATTTTTAAGTTCTTCTACTTGATCTTTATTTATTTGAAATACACCTTGAGCTAAAAGAGTTTCTTCCCCATCTCTTATCATATCTATACTGGCTTTTTCTCCTATTAAAAGATTAACACCATTCATAATAATAGACTTCCCTGCTCCTGTTTCTCCTGTTAGAGAAACAAAACCATCTTCAAATTCTAAATCCAATCTGTCTATTATAGCTAAATTTTCTATCTTTAGCTCTCTCAACATAAATTGTCCCCCCACTTTAATGTTTCCCTTAAAATATTGTAGTAATTATTTTCTTCAGGAAGAACCAGTCTTATTTTTTTATCAGAATACCTTATTTTTATCTCTTCGTTGTATTTTATT
The DNA here is from genome assembly GCA_051648485.1 of Fusobacteriaceae bacterium. Taxonomy (GTDB): domain Bacteria; phylum Fusobacteriota; class Fusobacteriia; order Fusobacteriales; family Fusobacteriaceae; genus JAGNZR01. Next base: position 5,402 of record JBOFFH010000033.1, on the reverse strand, counting down.
TTAGAGCAATTTTCACCATCTAGAATTACATATCCCGTTCTATCTTCATCAGAAATTTTAGCCACTAAAACTTCATCTCCATCGATTACAATAGGTCTTGCTGCTAAATTGTGCGGCGCTATAGGAGTTATTACAATGGCTTTTAATCCCGGAGCTACAATAGGTCCACCTGCTGCCATAGAGTAAGCTGTAGAACCTGTAGGTGTTGAAACTATCACTCCATCAGCTCTATATCTATTCATAAAATTACCATTCGAATAAATTTCCACTCTTAAAAGTTTAGTTCTTACTCCTCCTTTGGAGATAACTGCTTCATTCAAAACATTGTAAACCTTATCTTTTATTGTTACTTCTAAAAGTTTTCTATCTTTTATAAGGCTGATTCCTGAAAGATATTTATCATAGGTTTTTATAGCTTCCTCTATTCTAATCTCTGTTAAAAAACCTAAACTTCCTGCATTCACAGCTATTACATCTAAATTTGGATTACTTATAATTTTTTTAGAAGCCCTTAAAAGAGTTCCATCTCCCCCTATAACTATAGCAAAATTCGCATTCATAATCGATTCTTCAGAAATTATCTCTACGTTTTTAGTCAGTAAGTATTCCTCAGTTTCTTTTGCAAATTTCACTGCCAATTCTTTATCACTATTAAAAAAAATACAACATTTTTTCATTTATATTCTCCTTAATTTTCATTTTAGAAAAAATCTTCTGGATTTACTGCTTTTAACTTAAATCTTACTTCATAATAAAGTTCTGCCTTTCCATCAGTAGATAATCCTAGCACTCCTATATTTTCACCTTTTTTTACTAATTTATTCATTTTTGCATTGGCCGAGATAAGATTTCCATAAACACCTATTAAGTTACTTCCATAATCTATCATTACAACTTTTCCTAATCCTTGAAATTCATCAGAATAAATTACTTTTCCTGCTGCTGCTGCAGAAACTGTTGCACCTAATTCATTTCTAATCTCTAGTCCATTACTAGGAACCCCATTTTTTCTTTGATTAAATTTAGTAACTACATTTCCCTTTATAGGTCTTGAAAGTTTTCCTAAATTTCTTTTAGCAGTTTTTAAATTTACATTCTTATTGACTTTTGTTCTTGCTGATATTATTTTTTGTATCTGTTTTTGTATTTTTGACTTATCAACTGCTAATTTTTTTATTCTAGACTGATGAGTTTGTTTTTCTACGTTGAGTCGTTTAACAAGAATTTCTTGTTGTACTATTATTTTATCCATTTTTTTTCTATTTTCTAGTGCTTTATTTTGAAGTCTTTGTAAATCTAGTCTTTCTTTTTCTGCAATTTTTTGAGATTCTAATATATCAACTTTTACAGTTTCTACTTGTTTTATTCTAGTAGTGTCTTTATTCAAAATTTTCTTAAAATAAAAAACATTTTCTTGAGAAACTTCATTGTTTTCTTTTTCCAAACTATAACGATTCCAATTTTTAATTTTTATATTATTTTCTTTTTTTATTCTTTCTAGTTCAGCTTCTGTTAAACTGAACTTTTTTCTATTATTGCTCATTTTTCTTAAAACTACTCTTATTTCCTCTTGAATTCTATCTCTTTCTTTTTTTATCTCTTCTATCTCTTTAGCGTTAATGGCTATTTCTTTTTCTAAATTAGTTTTTTCTGTGTCTATACTTTGAATTCTAAGGTTTTTTTGCTTAATTTCACTTTCTATTTTTTGTATGTTCTTTTTTAAAGTATCCACATTACTAGCAAATACTAAATTACAAATTAATACATTAAATATCATAACACCACAAATTTTTTTTTTCATTCAATTCCTTCTTTTTCTGGTTTTTTCACATTGAAAGGAACTAAAAATAAAATAATTATCAAACCTAAATTCATCATTATATTCACTATTGCCAAATATTCTGTAGAAAGTTTAAATAAATTTTCTATATATTGAATATTGCTATTTTTTAAGAAAAAATATAAATTTAAAAAAGAAAAAGTTCCAATTATTCCAGCAGATAAAATAGGAAGGAATACAGCTTTTTTCGCCTTAATATCTATTTTTTCTCTATTTTTAGAAACAAAATAAAAATAAATATAGTTATCGTGACACATTCCACGATATGACATAAATATTGTGAAAATATTAGGAATCAAAAAAATAAAGCTCAAAAATTTAAGAATTTTATCCATTTCTTTTAATTGTAAAATATTCTTTTCAATATTTTCTTCATTTAAATGAAATTGAGTTATTCTATTATCTTCTTCCAAATTTTGAATTAATTCTTTATAATCTCCTTTTTCTTCTAAGATGACTACAAAACTATTAGGAAGAGGATTACTTGATTCTGGAATAGAAATTTGCAAATCTCTTACCAGGTTATTAAGTGCTCTTTCTTTAGAAGAATATTTTATTTTTTTAACATTTCCCATTTTAAGTAATTTTTTTTCTAAATCTGAAATTTGATCTTTGCTCAATTTTTCAGCAAGCTCCAATTGAATAATATTTTCTTCTATCACTTTTCCTTTTATTTCATTTAAATTTAAAAACAATGAAACAAAAAATGTAAAAATAAAAAATAGATAGATCATGGTCATAAAGTTTTTATTTCTTTTTTTTAGTACCATCTCTCCCCCTAATATATAGCTTTAAAGGGTAACCAACAATTTCAACTGGTTACCCTTATATTTAAACCCTATTTTAAATTTTCTTTTACCATTTCTACAATTCTTGTAGCTGTTAAATTATATTTTTCTAATAGTTGCTCTCCCTTTCCACTTTCTCCAAACTTGTCATATATTCCAAGCTTTTTAATCAGTGTAGGATGAGTCTCTCCTAAAAATTCAGAGATTGCTGAACCTAAACCACCAATTACAGAATGTTCTTCAGCTGTTACTATAAATTTAGTTTCTTGAGCTGCTTTTAAAATTGTATCTCCATCCAAAGGTTTTATTGTTCCAACATTTAAAACTCTTGCTGAAATTCCCTCTTTAGCTAGAAATTCAGCTGCCTTTAAAGCTCTTTCAACCATAAGTCCAGTTGCAGCTATTGTCACATCTGTTCCTTCTTTTATTGTGTTTATAAGCCCTATTTGAAAATCATAAGTAGCTTCATCAAAAAGCACCTCTGTGTCCAATCTTCCCATACGGATATACACAGGCCCATCATATTCTGCTGCTGCAAAAACCATTTTTTTAGTTTCTGTTGCATCAGCTGGAGAAAGAACTATCATTCCAGGTATACTTCTCATAAGTGAAATATCTTCTACAGATTGGTGAGAACCTCCATCTTCTCCTACAGATATTCCTGCATGAGTTGGAGCTACCTTTACATTTAGCTTTGGATAAGCTATTGTATTTCTTATTTGCTCGAAAGCACGTCCTGCTGCAAACATTGCAAAAGTTGAAGCAAATGGAATTTTACCACAAGTGGCAAGTCCTGCTGCGGTTCCCATCATATCAGCTTCTGCTATTCCTACATTTATATGACGCTCAGGAAACTTCTCTTGAAATAAATTTGTTTTAGTTGATTTTGTTAAGTCTGCATCTAAAACTACAACATTTTTATTTTTTAAACCAAGCTCTACTAAAGCTTCTCCGTAAGCCTGTCTAGTGGATTTTTTCATTTTATTTCCTCCAAATTTTATTATTTTATTATAGTTCTGAGATATTTGACAGTTCTTCTACTGCTCTTTCAGTTTCTTCATTTGTAGGAGCTACTCCATGGAATCCACAAACATTTTCCATAAAAGAGATACCTTTACCTTTTACAGTTCTAGCTATTATCATTGTAGGCTTTCCTTTAGTTTCACGTGCCGTATCTAAAGCTTGGAATATCTCTTTAAAATCATGCCCATCCACAACCAAAACGTTCCAACCAAAAGCTTCCCATTTTTTATCTAAAGGCTCAACACCCATAATTTTATCTACATTTCCATCTATTTGAAGATTGTTTGCATCTACAAAGGCACAAACATTATCTAATTTGTAGTGAGCAGATGTCATAGCAGCTTCCCAAACTTGACCTTCTTGAAGCTCTCCATCTCCCATTAATACGTATGTTCTATAAGACTCTCCTGATATTCTAGCTGATAGTGCCATTCCATTAGCAACTGACAAACCTTGTCCTAAAGAACCAGTTGATATTTCAACTCCTGGAACCTTTCTCATATCTGGATGTCCTTGTAACTTTGAGCCAAATTCTCTAAGAGTTCCTAGCAATTCTCTATCAAAATATCCTTTTTCTGCTAAAGTTGAATATAGAACTGGAGCTGCATGCCCTTTAGAAAGAATGAATCTATCTCTATTTTCCATTTTAGGATTTTGAGGATTTATGTTCATTTCATCAAAATAAAGTGCTGTAAGTATATCTACTGCCGATAACGATCCTCCTGGATGTCCTGATTTAGCCTTACATATCATCTCTACAATATCTTTTCTTATTTTAGTAGCTTGTTCTACTAAAAATTTCTCTTCTCTCATTATTTTCTCCTTTTACAGTGATATTAAATAGATACTATTCAATACAAATATAAATGTATTTTGTTATATTTTAATTATACCAAATATTGTCAAAAAAGCTAAGAATTTTATTTATTCTTTTAGAATAAAAATTTCAATTTATCATTTAAATATGTTAAAGAGAAATATAGTGCATTTCGTATTTCACTATATTTTACACAACTTAAAATTAGAAAGAAAATTGAAAACATAAAAAATGGTCTAAAAAATTTCTCCTCTTTTTTCATACTTTTATAAATCATCCAAAAACTTAAAAGCCCTAATATTAAAACTTCGATGTACACGGTAGAATATTTCACTGCTAAATAAAGAGAATAAACACTTGATAAAAATATTACAGCTTTACTCTGCTTCACTCCTATACAGTAGTTACAAAATGGAAGATGAATAAGTGCTCCTCTTGACCATCCTTTTGGAAAAAAATCAAAAATAAGATGAAGTCCCATGGCCAAAGATGCTCCCATAATTGAATATCTAAAAATTTCTACGTTTTCTGATGTTTTATAAAAATATATCATAATCCATAAAATTAAAGGGCTATGAGTTAAAATATTTCTATGCCTTATTTTCATTTTAAAATCCCAATCAGGAAATTTTATTCCGATTAAGAAAGAGGTTAATATTAAAATCCCCTCTATACCACCTATTATCATGCAATTTCCTCCAATGTTTTATCTAAAGATATTTTAACCTTTCTTTGTTTCTTTGTCTATAAAATAATAGAAAAAGAGAGAGAATTTCTTCTCTCTCTTTGAATTTCTAACTTATGAATTACTTAGTTATTTCTGCAACTACTCCAGAAGCAACTGTTCTTCCACCCTCTCTTATTGCAAATCTTAATCCTGTTTCCATTGCAATTGGGTGTATTAATTCTACTGTCATTTCTATGTTATCTCCTG